>CAJPRB010000020.1:0-16095 GCA_905372925.1 uncultured Streptococcus sp. | reverse complement strand
GAGATTCACTACGAGCACCTGGACGCGCTGCACTCAAGGCATCTGCTGCAGCAACAATCACTGCAATGACGCTTTCAGCTTCGACATCACCGTGGTGGCTAGCAATAGTATTCACCACAACTGGGTGTTCCTTGTACTTACGAGCCAACTCCGTACCAATCTCAACGTGGCTTCCTTCAACCTCGCGGTCAATGGCTTTCCCGATGTCATGAAGGAATCCAGCACGACGGGCAAGAGCTGCATTTTCACCAAGTTCACTGGCGATGATACCAGATAACTTAGCAACTTCAATCGAATGACGCAAGACATTTTGTCCATAAGAAGTACGGAACTGCAAACGTCCCATAATCTTCATCAAGTCTGGATGGAGATTTGGCGCACCAATCTCATAGGCAGCAGCCTCACCGTATTCACGGATTTTATTGTCAATCTCCTGACGGTTTTTCTCCACCAACTCCTCGATACGAGCTGGGTGTATCCGGCCATCCTTGAGCAACATTTCCATGGTCATACGAGCAATCTCACGACGAATCGGATCAAATCCTGACAAGGTTACCACTTCCGGTGTATCGTCGATAATCACATCGACCCCTGTCAAACTTTCAAAGGTACGAATATTTCGACCTTCGCGTCCGATAATGCGACCCTTCATAGTATCATCTGGTAGGTGAACTGTCGAGTTTGTTGACTCTGCTACATAGTCACCAGCGATACGCTGCATAGCCTGAACCAAGATATCTTTCGCAATCTTGTCTGAACGTTCCTTCACCTCTTGCTCAGCCTCACGAATGCGGCTAGCAATTTCCTTAGTTAAGTTTTCCTCTGTCTGAGCCAAGATAATATCTCGAGCCTCAGTTTGGGAAAGGGAACCGATACGTTCAAGTTCAGCTTCTTTTTGTCTTTCGACTTCCTCTAATTGCTCTTCACGTGCATCAAGGTTTTTTGCTCTATCAGAAATACTTTGTTCTTTTTGTTCAAGTGTTTTTTCTTTGTTCGTCAAATTGTCATCCTTACGGTCAAGGCTCGTAGCTCTCTCCGTCAAACGACTTTCAATTTGCTTGAGCTCCTGACGTTCTGACTTAAATTCAGCGTCCACTTCTTCACGGTATTTTCTGGCTTCCTCTTTGGCCTCCAATAGTGCTTCTTTTTTAAGAGACTTGCTTTCGCTCTTAGCTTCATTTAGCAATAAATCCGCTTCGCGCTCAGCTTGTCCTCGTAAATTAGTTGCTTCTTGTTCAGCATTTAGAAGCATCAACTCTGCAGCCTCTTGTGATGATTTCATCTTAGCTGAGATGCTGACATATCCAATGACTAAACCAATGATGACGGCAAAAACAACAATCGCAATGGTCATGATTTCCATGTTTTTACCTCATTAAATTTGTTTATCGAATGACATACATTCTTTAATATTCTATCATAAAAAACCGATTTTCACAAACCCAAATTGAAGAGTTTCTATTGAAATTTAGACAAAGAGCCACCTACTTCTAAACTCTATTGTATTAATTTATCTAGTGGAATATGATTAATTGTGATTTGCCCTTTTGATTCTAAAGGTAAGCATTTTTTTATAAAGTTTTGACATTTCGCGTCTTTCAATTCATCTATGTTAATCACTTGATAATTATTTTTTATTCTATCATTTAAAATATCATAATAAATTTCAACTAAACAGCCCTTTGTTCGGCCACAAAGTATGTCATGAGCATCATAATACACTTTGTGGCCTGTTTTTGATATAAATAGATTCCTTAGCCCCACTTCCCATAAACATGATAACAATTGAAAATAATATATAGGTTCACGAATGTAATTAAAATCAAAATATATATCCTCCTCTGAAGTAGGCAAAGAATCCAAAGAACTTAAACCTACAATCTTCTCTAACATTTCAAAATGAAAATATGCGTCTAACTCATAGGACTGGTCATACTCATCTATTTCATAAATACCACCAAAAAATTCAAAAAATGATACTAGAATACTATCAGTTCCCATGCGTCCATTCATGCAATCAACGATATAATTTGATATCTTACTACCAGAATATGGTAGAAGCATATTCGTTGTATAATCACTCTCAATTATGTTTGAAAGTTCTTCTAATGATTTCTGGAACTCTCTTAAACTTGGTTTTTTTAGTTTTGAATCTTTATTTTTATCTTCTACAACTCTTTCATCTATATCTACATAATAAATTTTAAGAATCAATGACAGAATTTTCCCAAGATCATCATCTCTCAATTTACTCTTTTTCAAAATGTTATCTATGACTTCCTCTGTAGGTATCATTCTATTATGATTTAACTTAAATTTATTATCAATGAGATTTTTCTTTATTGATTTTATTTCCTCACTATTTAAAATTACAATAATTTTAAATCTTTTATTCTCAGAAAGATAGTCAATATAGCCTAATAAATCATTGTAATCTGAAGGGTTATCTGATTTTGCTACATATGAAACCCGTTCAAAATCATCAAAAATAATGATAGAATCTCGCTTCATCAAATCCGTTCCAACTGTTTTAAAAAACCATTTAAAAACTCCTCCAATAAGTGGAATAAAGTCCAAATTTCCGAGTATGGATTGTTTTTCTATTTCATTGATCAATATCTTCTCGGCTTGCTCTCTTGTTTTGATCCCAAAGCAAGAAATATAATAGATTTCTTTCTTTTTATAAATTTGATTTTCAAAAAACGTCTTTATAAAAAATGTTTTCCCACTTCCCCAAGAACCATCCAACCAGAAGACATTATGAATAGAGTCTGGACTATTTAAAAACTCTACCAGATGAGTTTGATAAGGATAGTCATCCAAGTCATATTCCGGAAATAGATCTGGGTCCAGTTTCTTATAATTAACTTTTTTAAAAATTATGTCTAAAAACCAGAATAGTATTGGTGGTATAGTCAGTGCTAACAATATTATTACACGATTCACATACAAAATTGAAATAATATCTTTTAAAAAATTATAATTAGATACAAATTTATAGATAGGTAAAGCAAAGCGTTTAAATTGTTCAATCTCAAGTGCAAGATACAGTACCCATATACTGGCTATAAATATTTTGTACCATTCAACAATTCTAACATTACTACTCCATGATGGTCTTTTCAATAAATATTTCAATAGTTTGAGATTCAGAAAAAAATTAAGAATCCTCGTCATTATATTTTTCATATATACCCCTTTTAATCCATATTATCATGATTATACCACAAAATAAAAGTTATTAAGCGGATTCAAGGGACAAGAATCTAGTTATTATACTAAAATTTTTCGCTGATTTTTTAACTTAGGAAGTCTGTCATTTGCCAAAAAACTTTATCTTAAACTTACTTTCTAAAATTGCTAAAATAAAAAGCCTACCTCCCAGTAGACTTAGTAATGATCTTTGAAGGACAAGAAAGCGATGCTATCCCCATCCATCATATAAACCAAGCGATTTTCTGCATCAATGCGACGTGACCAAGCTCCTTGATAATCATACTTGAGCGGTTCTGGTTTCCCCATTCCTACAAAAGGATCGCGTTGAATATCCTTGATTAATTTATTGATTCTTTTTAATGTTTTCTTATCTTGGTTTTGCCAATAGCAATAATCTGCCCAGGCATCTTCTGTAAACTTGAGCAACATCCATTACTCATCAATCACATGTACCTGAATGCTTCCAGCACGAACTTGAGCCATTCCTCGCAAGACCTTGTCAGAAAGTTCCTTGTTTTGAGCGATTCTCAGGGTTTCCTGAATACTGTCCCATTCGCTCTTTGAAAGGACTACAATATCCTCATCTGGGTTTTTATTGACCACCGTCAAAGGCTCAAATTCATCGTTTACCTTCTTCATGTAGTCTTTTAAATGATTTCGGAATGTTGAATAAAGAACTGCTTCCATAACCATACCTCGTTTTACCTCTTTTCCACTATTATACACAAAAAGAAAGAAATCGTCAGGAACTTGTACAAGATTTTTATTTTCTATCTATTTATTCGAAAATCTTCTAAAAAAGCCTACCTTTCAGTAGACTCAGTTTGTTTCTATTCTAATCGGAACCCTGCCGAAATTCTGCTCTACGATGCTTGGGTGTCCTAGTTGGTAAATCTGGTCTGCCTTTTGAGTCATAGCATCCCAAGGTTCTTTTCCAATTCGGCTGACTAGATGGACCTGTTCTTTCAGAGACTTGAGGTGTTGTCTACCTTTTTCGGTAAAGCCAAGGACATGGATGCCTTCTGGCAAGTCACTTTCTCTAGCTTGCACCAAAATATAAGTCAAGAGGCGTCTCACACGCGCCTTGGTGTAGCGTTTGGTCGCAACCGCCTCGACCAATTCGTCAACAGACTGGGCTGTTTTGATAGCATCCTTAATGCGCACAGCCATTTCTTGATTGACCTGATAGATGGTTGTTAGGTCTGGATTTGACAAGATTTGATAGCGGAGCAAGGGAAAATAGTCATCCCAACTCACCTTACTAGCCTGCTCAAAGAGGTCAAGAGAAGGCATAAAACGTTCTAAAAAATCTTGGTCTGATTGATGCTGACGGAGGGCTGTAGCCGAAGCAAATTCCACATCCTTGTCCACAGAGTGATAGTCAGCCCCCTGACGCTGAATCGGCTGAAGCTTGATGTTTCGTCCTGCAACCGCCTTGGCATAGGCCAAAGCTAGAACATGATTGGGTGTATTGCCTGAAAAATCAAGACCTACCAATTCCTTCCACATGGCTTGGGTTTTCTGGGGATAAGAGAGGGCATCAGGCAGATTTTCCACAAAATTCTCCATCTCGGTACCTTTCTCTGTGTATAAGTCAGAAATTTTCTGGTAATCCAGAAGCTCCTCCGTCCCAAAAGCTAGCCTATCAATCCCCAACCGAGCCAAGATATCCACAGCCCCTTGACCGAAGAAATCTGCTGCCTGAACACTGACTAAAAAGGGCAATTCCACTACCAGATCCGCGCCATTTTCAAGCGCCATCTGAGCCCGTGTCCACTTGTCCACGATAGCAGGCTCTCCACGCTGCATGAAATTCCCAGACATGGCAACGATTTTCAGTCCCTCTGCCTGCTCCAGCAGGTATTTATGCCCATTATGAAAAGGATTAAACTCCGCGATAATACCCGTGATGGTCATGATAATCTCCTACTATTTTAATATCAAATTGAATCAATTATATTCTGTAGACTCCGTTTTTGAGTGGTTGTTTCCTCAATGAATTTAATTGACCATTCTTTTAAGTAATTGTGTCTACTAAAATACCAGCCATTTACCCACTTATTAATTAAATTTTTTTCGACTTCAGTCAATTGATTATAATATTTTCTTTTATCTATCTCCCAATTCGATACTATACTTGCATCTAATTTTTCAATACTTTCGTAATCGCTTATTGACAAAATATCAACCCCTATGTTATCAAATATTAAAAATTGCAAACTAAAGTAGAAGTAAACTTCGTTTGTTGGTAAAACGTGCAATTCTAATTTGCTTTCTCCATTGTCTTTGCTACGGATAAAGTAATTAAAACATGTACTAATTCTCTCTGTGATATCTCCCATTCTCCTATACTTTTCATCCATACTTTCTATAATTGGAATACATAAATTTTTGAAAGTTCTTTCTTTCTGTATCGTGAAAAGTGCATTCATAAAAGTTCTGTGGGATTCAATATTATTTCTATCTGCTTCAGACCACTTAACTAATATCTGTCTTTGAAGTTTATCATCTAGTTGATTAATACCTACTGCAGCAAAGTATTCTTGGAAAGAACGATGAGAGAACTTTAAACTAACACCTTCTTGAAGCATCATGCAAGCACTATGAGTCGCATCATAAACTATATCATTCGTCTTTAATTCAAAGTTGTTTTTTAAACAATATTTAGTAATTATATCATCAAGTATAGTTCTATCGAAATCTACTTTCCCATCAAAGAATGTTTTCAAACCAATGTAGGCTAATATATTTCGAAATTCCTCAGGGGTTAATTTTGCTTTTAGTTCTCTTTTGTATCCTGATTTAGATGCATCATGTCTTTGGTACAATGTATAAAAGGCCTGATTGTAAAAATCAGTTAAATTATTTGGAATAGAAGCCCCAGCTTCATAAGTCATTAACATAATCGTTAACAAGAGTGGGATGGAGGCAAAAGATTTATGAGTATCATATAAATGACTTTTTAATTCTTTATAAAAACGTTTTTTTACTTTTTCATCATACTTCAGTTTATTGATTAAAGCTAGTGCCTGCACCTTATCCATTTTACTAATTTCATACTCAATAAATTGATTCCATCCTATAAATTCCTCCGACGGTCTTGAAGATAAAACATACCGATTTTCATTGTATAAAGTTACAAAATCTTTAATCTCTCTATCTAACCACGAACGTTTTGACGGATTTACTTCATCTAATCCGTCAAAAATTATTGTATATCTTCCAGCATTTAAAGTCACCTCAAAATATTGCTTTTCTAAATCTAAATGATGGTTTCGAATCTCCTGATAAATAAAATCAATTAACCTGTTGTCCAAAAACTCAAAATCATTAAGAGATTTTAACTCAATAAAGATTGGAATTGATGTAGCTTGTTGTATTTGGTTGATAAAAATATGTTTTACAAGCATTGATTTACCAATCCCACCAGTTCCTGTCAAAATAATATTAGACGACTTATTAAAAAGCTGCTCAGTATTATCAGTTTCTAGCTTTTCTAAATCAGCGCTACTCAAATAAACATGTTCATAGAAATCATATATAAACTTACCTTCGTTTTTATAAAGCAATGTTTTAACTTTAGAATATTTATCATAAGTAAATTTTAAATAGTTCTGATAAACAACACCTAACTCCTCTTCTGTTTTAAACTGTAAGTCCTTATAAATTTGCTTTAACTTTTGATAAATTTTGGGTATATTGGTAATTACTTCTTTTTCAAGAATATCACCAAATGGTACTGGTACATTCATTTTTCCTTACCTCCTAAGCATAAGATTAACAATATTTGATTTACTTCTCACACACAAAAAACCAACGGGTACTGGTTTCAGTTGGCTCCTTATCCTCAAAGTCCGCATAGAGTTTGAAGGACTTGAAACCAGCCTGCTCCAGCAAAATATCATAGGTCAAGACCTCATAGGTCCGCTCCTCATGAACTTCATCGTGGCGACTAAAGGAACCGTCAGCCTCCTTGATAAAGAAAGTCAACTCATGCACGATGGAGTGAGGAGCTTCGTCCTCATAGGTGTCCCAAAGCATGGCAAAATCTTCCGCATTTTCATGGTAGGAATAGCCTGGAAAAACCTCATCCGTCTGGTAGGTCGAATGCACGTCAAAGATGAATACTCCGTCTTCATTGAGGGCATTATACACTTCCTTAAAGACGTCTCCTACCTCGACCTCATCCTGCATGTAGCAGATAGAGTCAGAGTAACAAGTCACAAAATCATATTGACCAGCCTTGGATAAATCCAGCATATTGCCTTCAATAAAATCAATCTTTTGTTTGGCTGAAGCAGCTCTCTTCTCAGCAATCTTCAGCATATCCGCGCTCAAGTCAAGTCCAGTCACATCAAAGCCTGATTGAGAAAAGCGCACAGACTGGATACCTGTCCCACAAGCCAATTCCAAAAGCTTCTTTCTCTCCTTGGTCTTAGGCAAATGACGCAGCGAAAAATCCGTCCATTTATCATATAAACTATCGTCCATTACAGCATCGTAAACAGCCGCAAAGGTTTCATAAGTTGCCATAATCATGATACCAAGTCCGCCCGTAATCGGAATGAAAATTAGGAGCTTGACGATGGAGCCGAGCTCCAAGGAAGGCTATCTATTTTCCGACGATTACAGGACGGGTTCAAATCCTTTCTAAGATACAAAGAGCGTTAAAAGCAAGGAGAAAATAGGAAACTTTCTGCTGTATCATCAGATACAAAGGAAGTTACTCTTTTTCTCGCAGCCTTTAGCTCGTGTTCAGTTTCGAGATGAACAAAACACGACGCCCTCACCTTTCTATCCATTTTTTCTAAAATAAGCAAATAAACCCAGTTGAATGCAACTGAGTTCATTTCCTATGCTAAGGCTTCAGAAATGTCTACTGAGTCCGCCTCATGCCATAGTTTTTCTAGGTTATAGTGGGCACGCATTTCTTCTGAAAAAATATGCACAACGACACCGCCGAGGTCCAACAAAACCCAGCCTCCCGCTGCATCGCCTTCGACATGGCTGCCTTTAAAGCCTGCTTCAGCTACTTTTTCACGGATATTGTCGGCGATGGCGTCCAACTGACGGCTATTCATCGAGCTAGTGATAACAAAGTAGTCCGTCACGCTGGTCAAATCTTGTACATCAAGTGCGAGAATATCCTCCGCACGTTTCTCATCAGCCGCTTTCACGACTAGTTCTAGTAATTCTTTTTCGTTCATTTAGTCCTCTTTCAAATAGTGCACAAAGGCGTTATAGGTTTCAAGGGTTTGAGGATAGATGGGAAATCCCTTATGAGCCAAATGCTCAACAGTTCGAGCTGTTTCGTAGGCCACTGCCTTATTGAGCGATAGCTCAGCAATCTCACGCGCCACATCCACTCCCGGAAAGGCTCGGTTATGCTCGATATAGTCTGCAACATAGACAACCTTATCTAAGTCTGTCATCTGACCAGCCCCAACTGTATGAATTTCAATAGCTCGCAGGATTTCTGGATCATGCAAATCCAAATCTTCTTGAATCTTGTAGATGCCAACCATACCATGCCAGACATTATTGCCCCAGTTTTTGAGGCCAGAATCCAGCTGATAACGATCAATCAAGTCTAGAAATTCCTGATCTAACAACTTTTTAGCATAGTCATGAAGGAGGCCTGCTAGACCTGCTTTCTCGGCATCAACTCCGAATCGCTGGGCAAGCTCTATGGCTGCACGCTCCACCCCCAAGCAATGGGTTAAGCGTTTTTCAGGCAGAAGCTCTGCCATTCTTTCCAACAAAACCTCTCGGGAACAGTTGATATAGTCTTGATAGGTCATCAGTAGAGTCCCTCCTTCTCGATGTAGTCTAGCACTGGCTGAGGTAGGAGAAAGTTAGGTTTCCGACCTTGGGCAATGAAGTCACGCACCATGCTGGACGAGATGTCCATGAGAGGCACATCCACCCAGATAACTGGATAGGAAGTCCCTGCCTTGTAGCGCGGACGCTGAACCCCTACAAACTGAACCATGTCGACCAGCTCATCAATTCGGTACCATTTAGGCAGATAGTCCACCATATCAGCCCCGATAATAAAGTAATAATCCGTATCTGGATTCTTCTCAGTTAGAAGCTTCATGGTGTCGTAGGTGTAGGAAATGCCCTTGCGCTCTAACTCAATGGTTTCAATGTCCAGACCTTCAATCCCCTCAATCGCCAACTCAAGCATCTTAAGACGATGATGCTCAGGAATGGTTTCCTTTTTATCTACATGAGGTGGTTGGTATTCAGGCATAAGCAGGACCTGGTCCAGTCCTAACTGTTGTCGTACTTGGTCCGCCACAACAAGATGGGCATTGTGAACAGGGTTAAAATTCCCCCCTAGAATCCCGACTTGCTTGCGTTTTTTCTCCTTGATTTCTGGCTCTAACTCTACCTTGGTAAAGGGAGTCAATAATTCGATTGCCATAGGGTCGTCTTCCTTTAATTCTCTGTAAAAACAGTTCTTGGAGTATGGTTTTAGATTTCTTTGACTTTTTTAGAAATCTTGCGATTTTCTTTCTTGCTAGATTGTTTATACAAAATCAAGATGCGTCCGATTTTTTGGACCGTATCCACACCGATTTCTTCTTCCAAGATTTCAGCTACTTCGTGGATGTTTTCATCTGTGTTTTGCAAGAGCGTAACTTTAATCAATTCGCGGGCGTCAAGAGCTTGACGGACGCTGGTTTTGATTTGGTCGTTGAGACCATTTTTCCCGATTTGGATGATGGGTTTGAGGGTGTGTGCCTGGCTGTTGAGGAAGGCACGTTGTTTCGATGTTAATGACATAATTTCTTAAAAAGAGTTTCTTTTTATACTTTTCTGAAGTGGTGACGGACGTCAGCAAAGTCCTTCGGACTTTCATGACTAAAATTTGAGCCTAAGGTCTCAAATTTTCCGCAGTTGGTACAAGTTATTGTACCAACTGACACCACAGCGAAAAGTATTCGTTATGGGCTCGCAGGGCTCGCCCGAATCCAGACAACTCTTTCCTTTCTGTGTTTAAATGATTGCTTTTCGTGTGACGACGGCGACGCCTTCTGGTGCCCAGACGGCGACTTTGGCGGTGCCTGTTACGCGGATCCAGCCTAGGCCTGAGATGACTAGGTCGGTTTTGTCCTTGATGGTAAAGACATGTTGGACAAGTTTTGGAAAATCTTCTTTTTCCTTGCTATTTGGTGGTGTCAGAAGGGTTCCAAGGTGCTTGTCATAGAAGGCACTAGCGCCTTCTAGCTTGGTACGATGGAGTTTGAGTTCATTGTCAAAGAAGGCTGTGAAACCTTGCTTCTCACCTGCAATGAAGTCAAAGCGTCCGAGACCACCTAGAAACAGGGTTTGTTCAGGATTGAGTTGATAGGTTTTTGGCTTGATTTCCTTTTTAGGGCTGACATACTTGAGGTTTTTAGCCGTCAAGTAGTGGGCCATCTGGTGGCGGTGGATAATCCCTGGCGTATCGTAGATATAAGATCCGTCATCAAGCGGTATCTCAATCTTGTCCAAGGTTGTCCCTGGAAAGCGTGAAGTCGTGATAACGTTCTGGTCACCTGTGATTTCTTGGATAATGGCGTTGATAAGGGTTGACTTTCCAACGTTGGTTACCCCAACTACGTAGACATCGCGGCCCTTACGGTAGTGTTCAATCTTGTCAATGACTTCCTTAATAGCATGCTTATTCTGGGCCGAAGTCAGGACGACATCCACAGGGCGAAGACCTTCTTCGTGGGCACGCTCCATGAGCCACTGGCTAATCTTGCCCGGTTTAACTGACTTGGGCAGGATATCTTTCTTATTTCCCACCAAGAGGACATCATTGCCTGATACAAAGCGTGGCAAGCCTGGGATAACTGATCCATTGAAGTCAAAGATGTCAATGACATTGACTACCAAGGCATCACTATCTCCCACCTCGTGCAAGAGCTTGAGGAAATCGTCGTCCGTCAACTGGACATCTGTGATTTCATTGTAGTGGCGGAGACGGAAACAGCGTTGGCAATAGACTTCGCCAGTCTCCAACCCTTTTTCAAGTGCCGACTGGGGCGTAAATCCAAGACCAGCCTTGTCTGTCGTCTGAATGGTTGCTCCACAACCAATACAGAGAATTTCTTCCATAGTTAAATTCCTTTTTTATATGTAATCGGTCCGTACTTTTCAGTGATTTTTCGCATGACACGGCGCTCACGAGCTCGGTTAATCTGCGTTTTGATGGAGTCATGTTGGACCAAGGGTTTGACCAAGATCGAGCGAATGCCTGCACGATGCGCGGCCCGAATATCCGTCATGAGTTGGTCGCCGACCATGACCACTTCATTTTTCTCGTAGTGAAATTCCTTCATGGCACGGTCAATCCCAAATGTGAAGGGCGTCAAGGCCCAATAAACGTAGTCAATTCCAAATTTCTCAACTGCACGTTGAACTCGTTTTTTGGTGTTATTTGAAACCACGATGATGCGAATGCCCGCGTCCCGAAGATCATGTAGCCATTGCTTCATCTCTGGCGTCCCATCAGGGTTGTTCCAAGCTATGAGGGTGTTATCCAAATCGACCAAAACAGCCTTGATCCCCTGCGCCTGCAGGCCTGGGACTGTCAGATCATAAACTGCTTCCACAGCGAAATCTGGCATATAGTTTTCAATCGCCATTCTGGCTCCTTTTCTTTTTAATTTCTAGCAATTGTCTTTAGATACTGAGCTAAGATTCCCCACAATATTAAACTAGCTAATAAAATATAAATCCAAGCATCCGGTTCATCTGTAAACGGTAAAGGAACATTCATTCCGAAGAATCCTGTAATAACCGCAAGGATAGCTAGCAAGACTGAGATAATTGTCAAAGTTGTCAAATTATCATTCAAATTATTATTTAGGATGTTGTTGTAAGAGGCTGAGAGTTGTTGCAAAACTTGGGAAATCAAGTCTGTCATCGAAACCAACTGATGGGCTTCAATCATGGCATCGTCAAACTGCTCTCTTTCTACCTCATTAAGATTGCGATAAAGAGAATGCCCTTGGATGTGTTCCAAGAGGAGACGATTTTGTTTAGCAGCAGCTGTCAGGTAAACCATACCAGTTTCCAAGTCAGAGAGGGCAAAGAGATTTTTTTTGGTTGTTTTTTGACGAAGAAGTGCACTGATTTCATCCTTACTTTTATCCATCTCTTCAATAACTGGATAATAAGCATTGCTAATAATCTCTAAACTGGCAAAAAGAAATTTGTAGATTGAAATAATTTCATGGCTTTCAAGATAGGTCGCCATGCGTTTAATCACATAAGTATTCTTGTGATTGCTGATAGTGATCAACCGTTGTTTTTCAACGATAAAGGTCATCGGAATCGCTTCATAATATTCTTTGTCTTTTTCTAAATCAAGAACATTATAAATGAAGGTTACCGTCCCCGTTTCACGGTTATAATCCATATGGGCTCGTTCATTTCTATCCAGAGCATACTCGATGGTTTCCTTGTCCAATCCATAGATGTCAGAAAGATCTTCCATATTTTTAATCTTGTCCACATCAAGGTCTATCCAAGTACGATCGTGACCTAGTTTTTTCTCTACAAATAGCATACTCTCTCCTTTACCAAACTCTTTCTATTGTACCACAAATCTGCCAAAATAGCAGACCTACTCTGTACGAGAGAAGTTGCTAACAACAGTGATATTTCGGTTAGGAACAAAGTGAAGGGCTTGGTCGTCACTGCGAAGTTGGGTCGTACGAATTCCTACACTAACGACCTTTCCGGATACGGTAATAGGACCATTTGTGAGGATCACTTCGTCGCCCACATCGAGCTGGCGTTCAAAGAGGATAAAGAAACCATTGATAACATCAGACAGAAAACCTTGTGCGCCCATCCCAATGGCAACCCCAGCAATCCCCGCACCAGCAAGGAGGCTAGAAACTGGCAAACCCAAAATAGACAAGATACAGTAAATCAAAAAGAAATAAAGTGTGTAGTTAAAAATATTCTCAAGTAAACGAGAAATGGTCTTTTGTCTGCCTGCATCCCGATTTGAAAATTTAAGCGAGGGCTTGACAATCTTTCGGACAGTCGCATGAAGCATCTTTTTAGCTATATAAAACAACAGAAAGAGAATCAAAAGAGAGATCACCTTGGTCAAGACATTCTCTAATACAGTTGTTACATCCAATTTATCAAGATAACGTTGAAAAAATTCTTGCATACAAAACTCCTTTTTAGTATTATACCACAAATCATCCCGTTCAAATCCCTTATAAATATTCCGATATTCCCCCAAACTCAAAAAAAGACTTGCCTCAACGGCATATTTATACTATAATCATAAACAATACACTTTGAAGGAGACTATTATGAAAAGAATCATTCGAGCCTGGAACAAGGCCAGCCTCATCAAACGTATCCTAATCGGCATGCTTCTGGGAGCCTCTCTAGGGCTACTTTTTCCTAGTCTGTCGGGGCTCAGCATTCTCGGTGACCTATTCGTTGGGGGTCTGAAAGCCATCGCTCCTGTCTTGGTCTTTACCCTCGTCGCAAATGCCCTCTCACAACATCAAAAAGGGCAAGATACCAATATGAAGACCGTTATTTTTCTCTATCTACTCGGTACCTTTGCAGCTGCCTTGATTGCTGTACTGGCTAGTTTTCTCTTCCCAGTCCAGATTACTCTCAGCAGTGCGAGCACAGAGATTGCCCCACCAGACGGCATCGGTCAAGTTCTCAGCAACCTCCTGCTGAATCTCGTGGACAATCCCCTCAACGCCGTCGTTAAAGCTAATTATATCGGGATCCTATCCTGGGCTGTTGTCTTTGGACTTGCTATGAGAGAAGCTAGCAAAAACAGCAAGGAATTGCTCAAAACCATGGCTGGAGTGACTTCCAAGATTGTGGAGTGGATTATCAATTTGGCACCTTTCGGAATTATGGGCTTGGTCTTCAAGACCATCTCTGATAAAGGAATTACTAGCCTTGCTAACTACGGAATTTTGCTAGGACTCTTGATTGCAACTATGGCTTTTGTGGCCCTTGTCATCAATCCCCTCATTGCCTTTCTCCTTATGAGAAAAAATCCTTATCCCCTTGTTTTTAAATGTTTGCGTGTCAGTGGAATTACAGCTTTCTTTACTCGTAGTTCTGCTGCTAATATTCCTGTAAACATGAAACTCTGCCAAGATCTCGGACTCAATCCAGATACCTACTCTGTTTCTATCCCACTTGGTTCGACCATTAATATGGCTGGTGCAGCCGTAACCATTAACATTCTGACTCTAGCTGCAGTCAATACGCTAGGAATCTCTGTCGACTTTGGTACAGCCTTTGTGCTCAGTGTCGTCGCTGCCATTTCTGCCTGCGGAGCCTCTGGAATCGCTGGTGGATCTCTCCTCCTCATTCCCGTCGCTTGTAGTCTCTTTGGGATTTCAAATGACGTTGCTATGCAGGTAGTCGGAGTTGGTTTTGTCATCGGTGTCGTCCAAGATTCCTGCGAAACTGCCCTGAACTCTTCTACCGACGTCCTCTTTACAGCAGTAGCTGAGTACGCGTCGGCACGTAAAAAATAGATTTTTAAGACAAGTCTTCCAAGCCTTGTCTTTTATACTCTTATTCTAGTATTATAGGAAATTCTCATGTCTATCACCCAACGTACGACAAAACTGATCTTAGCGACCTGCCTCGCTTGTTTCCTCGCTTATTTTTTAGATTTATCATCAGCAGTTTCAGCTGGAATTATCGCCCTCTTAAGCCTATCTGACACGCGCAGAAGTACGCTGAAATTAGCACGTAACCGCCTCTTTTCCATGCTCCTAGCACTCGCTATCGGTGTTCTAGCCTTTCAACTGACAGGATTTCACATCTGGAGTCTCGGCCTCTATCTGGCTCTCTACGTGCCTCTAGCCTATAAAATGGTCTGGGAAATCGGCATCACACCTAGCAGTGTCTTGGTCAGTCATCTCTTGGTGCAGGAGTCTACTTCCCCAGCCCTCTTGCTCAATGAAGTACTCCTCTTTCTCATCGGGACAAGCTTCGCTCTATTGGTCAACCTTTATATGCCCTCTCGTGAGAAAGCCATCCAAAGTTACCACCTTCAGGTCGAAGAAAAGTTAAAAGACATCCTGCTTCGCTTTAAATACTATCTGTCAAGGGGAGACGGGCGCAATCGAGCTCAACTCGTTGACCAATTAGACAAGCTCCTTGATGAAGCCCTCAAGCTAGTTTATTTGGATCACTCGGACCACCTCTTTCACCAGACGGACTACCACATCCACTACTTTGAGATGAGACAGCGACAAAGTCGCATCCTACGAAATATGGCCCAGCAGATCAATACTTGTCACCTAGCTGCAAGTGAGAGTTTGATTTTGGCCCAGCTCTTTGCTAAGATTGCTGCCCAACTAAGCCAGACCAATCCTGCTCATGATCTACTTGATGACATCGAACGCTATCTGCAAGTCTTCCGCAATCGGAGTCTCCCTAAAACACGCGAGGAGTTTGAAACCCGTGCTACCCTCCTGCAGCTACTACGCGAAGCCGAAACCTTCATTCAGGTCAAGGTCGATTTTTATCAGAAATATGGAAACTAGAAAAACCTCAGAAGAATTCACATACCATGATTTCTCTGGGGTTTTTAATTTACCTTTGACTTCAATTACCTTTACTATATGAAAAAATCCACGAATCGATACTATTCGTAAAACTTTACTAGTGGAGCGCCTAGCCAAGTTCCATAGAAACTTGGCGTTAGTTACTTAGATTGTTACACATTCAAATGAATTTACTGAACTATGACACTGGGGTTTACAAATCAATTTCATTTGTAAAACTCAGTTAGTGAGGCAGTTAGGCAGTTCAATTCCTTGCCATTACGACGGAAAAATCCACGAATCGATAATATTCGTGGAT
>CAJPRB010000019.1:0-16267 GCA_905372925.1 uncultured Streptococcus sp. | reverse complement strand
TCATACAGGCACATCATCCCCTCCTGCTCCCAGTCCTCTTTCTCCCACAGATGTAGATGATAATCTTTGCGGCACTTGTTTACAATCCCTTTACTTTCTTCGTATAGTTCTTTCAGATTCATAGACCTCTCCTTTCTGCATTTAGTTTAGCAAAATGCACGAACCCATGGTCTATTTCCTCTATTCTATACTTCTTCCTCTCTCAACGGCACGCAAAAAGAGAGGCATGGCCTCTCTGGGGTTATAATTCTGCAATTTGGTTGAGATTCACTTCTGCAATCGTGTCATTACCAAACATAGAGATAATCATCTTCACTTTGTTGTTATCAATTTCAGTAATTTTACCTGTATAGTCTGCAAAAGCGCCATCAATGATGCGGACAGTCTGGCCAACTTCAACGTCAATATCGAACTCTTGAACCGTTTGTCCCATAGAAACCAGAATATCACGGATTTCTTGTTCCAATAGCGGAGTTGGTTTGGATCTGTTACCGTGTGACCCGACGAATCCTGTTACGTTAGGTGTGTTTCGAACGACGAACCATGCTTCATCTGTCATGACCATTTCTACAAGGACATAACCTGGAAAGCGATTCTCTTCAATTTCCTTTTTCTTTCCATTTTTCTCAACTTGCACGGTTTGTGTTGGAATCTCAACACGTAGAATATTATCCAACATGTTATATGTTTGCGCACGTTGCAATAGATTTTCTTTTACCTTATTTTCATAGCCAGAATAAGTTTGTAGAACAAACCATCCTTTGTCAAAACTATCCATGATATTTCCTTTCATAATAGAAGAAAGCTAGCAGAAGTTCTCCGCTTTTCTTCTAAAAAATGTTAATAAATCGAATCAAACCTGAAACAATCAACTGGTCAAAAATGTAAATGATGACCACAAAGAAGGCTGTGTATTCCATAATAGAGCGAAAATCTCTCCAGCTTTCTTTGCGAGTCGGCCATGTTGTTTCCTTAAGAAGTTTGAAGATATCCTTAATAAAACCCATCGTTCTCTCCTATCTCGTCTCTCTATGTGTCGTATATTTTCCACAATGTTTACAAAATTTATTTACTTCTAGTCGTGTTGGCTTGGGGTTCCCACTAATTTTGATTGAGTAATTCCTTGAACCACAAACTGCACAAGCTAGGCTTGCTTTTTTTAGTGCCATAACGCCTCCATCTTATCTATTATAACAAGAAACCTAGGCTTTGACAAGCCTCTTAACGAAAGAGATTGACGAAAGAGTCCCAGATTGTCTGGGCTTTTTCTTTTATCTTTGCATCCGAAATCGCACGTCCCGCTTCGTCTACAAGATTTTGAGCACGACTACGAATATCTCCTAGCGGATCCTCGGACTGGTTTGTCTCATTTTCAATAGCTTGTTTTTTAGTATTTTCTGGCTCAATGCCATTCTGCTTATAGGCATTCTCAACCGTAAAAGTGCTGCCCGGAGTATAAGGCAAGATAGTATTAGCCATACTTCTAAAGACATGGGGTGCTCCATTAGAAGTCGACCCTGCTAGATAATGATTCTCATCTGTTGTTGGGAAGCCGAGCCAGTGGCTGATTACAACATCTGGAGTATAGCCGATCACCCACTGGTCACTGGTATATTCCGGATTGAAAACAGCTTCAGTCGTACCTGTTTTACCAGCCATGACATAATCTGCTGGCGACGAACTAATTCCTGTACCATTGGTAAATGTTCCTAGCATCATGCTGGTCATTTTATCAGCTACAGACTTATCAATCACTCGTTTTTGGGAATTTTTATGACTCTTAATGACCTGACCACTGGCATTTTCGATACGAGTGATGAAATGCGCCTCAGGCATCAGTCCTTCATTAGCAAAGGCTGCATAGGCTTGTGCCATCTGAAGAGGATTCGTCTCTACTCCTCCACCTAGGGCAACTCCGAGAACACGGTCAACTTTATCCATATTCAGGCCAAATCTCTCACCAGCGTCAAAAGCTTTGTCAATCCCCAATTTATTTACAGTCGCAACTGCTGGTAGGTTGAGTGATTCCGCCAAGGCCTGATACATAGGTACTTCTGGAGATGTCTTAATACCCGCATAGTTGTCTACTTGATAACTGTCATACTGCATGGTGTGGTTGTCCAGTTGTTTGTTCAGAACCCATCCGGCTTCCACAGCTGGAGTATAAACCACTAAAGGTTTGATAGTTGAACCCGGGCTACGCTTAGACTGGGTGGCATAGTTAAAATTACGGAATCCTGATTTGTCATCACCAGCTACGCGACCGACAACTCCACGCACCCCACCTGTTTTAGGCTCTAGAGCAACACTACCTGATTCGGCATGCGTTCCGTCTTCTGCCGTTGGAAATAGGGAAGTGTTTTCGTAAATAACCTGCATGTTTGCTTGGTAGTTTTGGTCAAGCTCTGTGTGGATTCGATAGCCGTTGTTGACAATCTCTTCTTCTGTGAGATTGTACTTGGAAACTGCTTCGTTGACAACTGCATCAAAATAGGACGGGTAACGATAATCCGAAACCTTGCCTTCATACTTATCTTGCAGTTGTGAAGCCATATCTACTCCAGCCGCTTCGGTCTCTTGATTTTTATCGATATAGCCCGCTGCAACCATATTTTGTAAAACAGTATCCCTACGGTTGGTAGAAATTTCAACGGAATTCAACGGATTATACAACTCTGGCCCCTTGAGCATTCCAGCTAGAGTCGCCGCCTGATTAAGTGTTAGTTGCGAAGCGGATACACCGAAATATTTCTTACTCGCATCCTCTACACCCCAGACCCCATTTCCAAAGTAGGCGTTATTGAGGTACATAGTAAGGATTTGCTCCTTACTGTATTTTTTTGTCAACTCTAAGGCAAGGAAAAACTCCTTGGCCTTCCGTTCAACGGTTTGGTCCTGAGACAGATAGGCATTTTTTGCCAACTGTTGAGTGATGGTGGACCCCCCTCCAGAACGCCCCGCTGTAAGGATGGCTAGAAAGAAGCGACCGTAGTTAATCCCATCATTTTTATAAAAGGAACGGTCCTCTGTCGCGACGACAGCATTTTGCAAGTCTTTACTGATATCTGTCAGTTCAACATAGGTTCCCTTTTGACCTGATAGGGCTCCTGCCTCTTTTTCCTCACGGTCAAAAATCAGAGTTCGCGTTTTCAAGGCATTTTGCAAATCATTGACATTGGTCGACTTGGCTATTGCAAATAGGTAGGTTCCTACTAGCAAACCTGCACTTAACCCTAAAATGATGACGATTTTTGTCAGATGATAACGACGCCAAAATTTCCGAACTGGGCCCACTTGTGACAATTTTTTTCTATCGCTCCGAGAACGACGCATGCTAGTCGAATCAGGCTCCGCCGATTCACTCGTTTCTTTTTTAAAGAGAGAAAGAAACTTCTCAAATAATTTATCTAATTTCATGCGTTTATTTTATCATCTTCACCATAGGAACTCAAGAATTTAGCTACTTCCTATCCAAATAGGGCTTTTTTTGTTACAATATCTGTATGCAATTCACATTTACATTACCCGAATCCTTGCCTCAAATGACGGTCAAACAATTTCTAGAGGAACAACTCCTCATCCCTAGAAAAATCCGCCATTTTTTGAGAATAAAGAAGAATATCTTAATTAATCACGAAGAAGTTCACTGGAACGAGATGGTCAAGCCAGGTGACGTTTGCCAGGTGACGTTTGACGAGGAAGATTATCCCAAAAAGGAAATCCTTTGGGGCAATCCAGCCCTCGTTCAAGAAGTTTATCAAGACCAACATCTCATTATCGTCAACAAACCTGAGGGTATGAAAACTCACGGAAATCAACCTGGTGAAATCGCCCTTCTCAACCATGTCTCTGCCTACGTTGGTCAAACCTGCTATGTCGTTCATCGCCTGGATATGGAAACAAGCGGTTTAGTGCTTTTCGCTAAAAATCCTTTTATCCTTCCTATTCTCAATCGTTTATTGGAGAAAAAGGAAATCGCTCGTGAGTACTGGGCACTCGTAAAGGGGCAAGTGGGGAACAAAGAACTTATCTTTCGAGATAAAATTGGTCGTGATCGACACGATCGCAGAAAACGAGTAGTAGATTCTAAAAATGGACAATATGCTGAAACACATGTAAGCAGATTAAAACAATTTCAAAATCAGACTACCCTTGTCCGTTGCAAACTAAAGACCGGGCGAACACATCAAATCCGTGTCCACCTCTCTTATCATAAGCACCCTATCACGGGCGACCCTCTCTATAATACTCAATCAAAAACGAGCAGGCTCATGCTTCACGCTTTTCGCCTTTCCTTTACCCACCCACTCACCTTGGAAAAGTTGAGCTTCACTGCCCTCTCGGATACTTTTGAAACAAAATTAAAACAAAATGGATGACACTAGCATCCATTTTCCCATATAGAAAAAGCAAGACCTTCTGGCCTTGCTTTTATCGACTCAAGAATTATTTAGCGATTTTTGCAAAGTATTCAAGAGTACGTACAAGTTGTGCAGTGTATGACATTTCGTTGTCGTACCATGATACAACTTTAACCAATTGTTTACCGTCAACGTCAAGAACTTTAGTTTGAGTTGCGTCAAACAATGAACCGTAAGACATACCTACGATATCTGAAGATACGATTGGGTCTTCAGTGTATCCGTATGATTCGTTTGAAGCTGCTTTCATAGCTGCGTTCACTTCATCAACAGTAACGTTCTTTTCAAGAACTGCTACCAATTCAGTAACTGATCCAGTTGGAGTTGGAACACGTTGTGCAGATCCGTCAAGTTTACCGTTCAATTCTGGGATTACAAGACCGATAGCTTTAGCAGCACCAGTTGAGTTAGGAACGATGTTTGCTGCACCAGCGCGAGCACGGCGAAGGTCACCACCACGGTGTGGTCCGTCAAGAATCATTTGGTCACCAGTGTAAGCGTGGATAGTAGTCATCAATCCTTCTACAACACCGAAGTTGTCTTGAAGAGCTTTAGCCATTGGAGCCAAGCAGTTTGTAGTACATGAAGCACCTGAGATAACTGTTTCAGTACCGTCAAGAACGTCGTGGTTAGTGTTGAATACAACTGTTTTAACGTCGTTTCCACCAGGAGCAGTGATAACAACTTTTTTAGCTCCGCCAGCGTGCAAGTGTTTTTCAGCCGCTGCTTTCTTAGCAAAGAAACCAGTTGCTTCAAGAACGATTTCTACACCGTCAGTAGCCCAGTCGATTTGTTCTGGATCACGTTCAGCAGAAACACGGATGAATTTACCGTTAACTTCAAATCCACCTTCTTTAACTTCTACAGTACCGTCGAAACGACCTTGAGTTGTGTCGTATTTCAACAAGTGTGCAAGCATAACTGGATCTGTAAGGTCGTTGATGCGAGTAACTTCAACACCTTCTACGTTTTGGATACGGCGGAAAGCAAGACGACCGATACGTCCGAAACCGTTAATACCAACTTTAACTACCATTAGTGATTTCCTCCTTATGAAAATCCTGAAAATTTTATTGTGAAAAGAGTAACTTGAATCACTACAAATCACCTTTCAACATTATTATTATATAACTATTTAAGTAGAATTGCAAGTACGGGCGTTGTTTTTCTCTCTTGCTTTTCTACTTTTCAATCCCCTTCATTCACCTAAGTTTTTATTTCTAGGATCTTCTATCCTATCCGCATAATCTTCTCTTCTCATAGTTCAACTCTAACTTCAGAAATAGGACTATGAAAAGAGACAGGATTACTCCTGCCTCTAGGCTGATAAACGATTATTTACGACGTCCTGGACGTTCTGCATAACCATAGTAAGCATCTGCCATGATTTCTTCCATGTCAGCTACCATTGGCAAGCGTGGGTTTGCAGGAGAACATTGGTCTTCATAAGCAAGTAAAGCAATTTCATGCAAGCTATCTTTCCAAGCTTTTTCATCGATTCCTTGGTCTTTGAAGTTCATCTTGATACCTACTGCAACACCCAGTTCATAAACAGCTTTAGCGTATGCTTCAACCGCTTCTTCTGGAGTTGAGTGAGGCAATCCAAGCATTTTCGCGATGTCTTGGAATTTTTCATCAGCTTTCCAGTAGTTGTACTTAGGCCATGTAGTAGTCTTAGATGGACGAGTACCGTTGTAACGGATAACGTATGGGAGCAAGATCGCGTTTGTACGTCCGTGAACAGTATGGTGAACTCCTCCAATCTTGTGGGCCATTGAGTGGCTCATACCAAGGAAGGCATTGGCGAAGGCCATACCAGCCATTGTAGACGCATTATGCATTTTTTCACGTGCTTCTGGGTCAGCTGTCTTAACAGATTTTTCCAACCATTCAAAGACAAGTTTGATTGTTTGAAGCGCAATACCGTCTGTGTAGTCGTTAGCAAAGTTTGAAGTGTAGGCTTCAGTAGCGTGAGTCAAGACGTCCATACCTGTATCAGCAGCGATGAAGTCAGGAACTGATTCAACCAAAGCAGGGTCAACAATGGCAATAGTTGGTGTCAATGAGTAGTCAGCCAATGGGTATTTGCGGTTGTTTTTCTTGTCAGAGATAACGGCAAATGGTGTTACTTCTGAACCTGTACCAGAAGTTGTTGGGATACCGATGTATTTCGCTTTCTTACCAAGTGATGGGAAGCGGAAGGCACGTTTACGAATATCCATGAATTTTTGAACCAAGTCACGGAAGTCGATTTCTGGTTGTTCGTAGAAGAGCCACATTACTTTCGCTGCGTCCATTGGAGAACCACCACCAAGAGCGATGATAGTGTCTGGTTCAAATGCTTTCATCACTTCAGCTCCACGTTCTACAGTTGTGATGTCTGGATCTGGTTCAACATCTGAGAAGACTTGGATCGTTACACGGTTGTTACGTGCGTTCAATTGATCAATAACACGTTGAACAAAACCAAGTTTTTCGATAGATTTGTCAGTAACGATCATAACGCGTTCAATATCTTCACATGTTTGAAGGTATTGGATAGAGTTGCGCTCGAAGTAAATTTTTGAAGGAACTTTAAACCATTGCATATTATTTCTACGTTTCCCTACTTTCTTGATGTTTAGAAGGTTAATAGCACTCACGTTATCACCAACTGAGTTGCGCCCGTATGAACCACATCCAAGTGTCAATGATGGGATGAAGGCATTGTAAACGTCACCGATACCACCGAAAGTAGATGGAGAGTTCCAGATAATACGCATAGCTTTGATTTCTGTACCAAAGCGTTTAGCAAGAGCTTCGTCTTTTGTATGGATGGCCGCTGAGTGACCAAGTCCGTTAAATTCAACCATTTGACGTGCTTTTGTAAGGCCGTCTTCTGTGTCCTCAGCTTTCAATACAGCGATTACTGGTGACAATTTTTCACGAGTCAATGGTTCTTTTGGTCCTACTTCTGCACATTCTGCAGCCAAGATGTTTGTTCCTTCTGGAACGCTGAATCCTGCTTGTTCTGCAATCCATGCTGCTGGTTTACCAACGATGTTTGCATTTAGTTTAGCGCCTGCACAGTTTTTGCTGTTAGCTTTCACGCCAAAACAGAATTCTTCAAGAAGTGCTTTTTCTTTTTTGTTTACAAAGTAAGTGTGGTATGATTTGAATTCTTCTACAAATTCGTCATATACTTCTTTATCAATGATAACCGCTTGCTCTGATGCACAGACCATACCATTGTCAAATGATTTAGACATGACGATATCATGAGCAGCTTGACGGAGGTCGGCAGATTTTTCTACATAAGCAGGAACGTTTCCGGCACCTACCCCAAGAGCTGGTTTCCCACATGAGTAAGCCGCCTTAACCATAGCATTACCACCAGTTGCAAGGATAGTTGCAACACCTTCGTGGTTCATAAGCGCTCCAGTTGCTTCCATAGATGGTTGAGTAATCCATTGAACACAGTTTTCAGGTGCTCCAGCTGCGATAGCTGCATCACGAACAATTTGTGCTGCGTGAGCAGAAGATTCTTGAGCTGATGGGTGGAAAGCAAACACGATTGGATTACGTGTTTTCAAAGCAATCAATGATTTGAAAATAGCTGTTGATGTTGGGTTCGTTGTTGGAGTGACACCACACACTACACCGACAGGTTCTGCAATTTTAGTCAAGCCTGTAACTGGATCATCTTCGATAACTCCAACAGTTTTAACACCACGCATATTATTCACAACGTGCTCACAGGCAAAAAGGTTTTTTGTAGCCTTGTCTTCAAATACACCACGACCAGTTTCTTCAACTGCATGTTGAGCAAGAATCCCGTGCGCATCAAGAGCTGCAACTGAAGCTTTCGCTACGATGTAGTCAACTTGCTCTTGATTCAACTTGCGCATTTCATCAAGCGCAACCAAGGCTTTTTTCACTAACCCGTCGACATGCTTTTCAGCAGCGAGTTGTTTTTCCTCAGGTGTTAACGTTTTTTTATCAGCCATATTGTCCTCCATAGCCTTCAAGGATTTAATCCTTTGTTAATTTTTTCACAATTTTATTATAACTCTTTTTCAAGACTTTGTAAACCGTTTCATAAGCATTTCACAAAGAAATTTTATGAGATTGTGAGCTTTTTCTCAATACACCTGCGCAATAGAGTTTTGTCTGGATGATTGTGAAATTATGGAAAATATTTTTTTATTTCACAAAGTTTTTTATCGTTGATAATCAGACATCGACTCCACTTCTAGAAAGCGCTTTCTTTTTGGCTTTTGAGAATAGTCCCCTAATCTGGAGACTATTGTTTCTGTTGAAAAACACCTTGTTTAAAGGTTCCCTCATAGACAACTTCTTGCTCTGTTGTCAATTTCCCTTGTCCTTCGGCCTGGCTATTTACAAAATCACCTTCATATTTCCAACCAGATTTGGACTGGAAGATTCCTTTACCATTGAAGGCCCCATTGTTGAACTCACCTGTATATTGGTCTCCATTTTCAAAGGTCATGGTACCCTGACCATTCATCTTTCCTCTTACCAAGGTTCCATCATAAACAAGTGCGCCACCATCAAGTGTCAGGACACCCTTTTTAGGTGAATTTAGTAGAAAAACTGAGACGGCACAGATAACGATTAGAAGGACAGTTGCAATCTCTATACGTGGGCGAGTTAGATGTACTCGATATTTTTCAAAGATTTCTTTAAACTTTTCCATTGTCACTCTCATTTTCTAATCGATCTAGCCAGCTTTGACATCCACTTGTGATGCGAGCATAGGTTTCCTCAAAATCTCCTGTATACCAAGGATCTGGGACACTTTCAGATGCAAAAGAGTAAATTTTGTGCTGTAGTTCCTGAGGACACATTTGACGCAGATCTGAAAGGTTTGAAGCATCCATTCCGATAATGTAATCAAATGACTCAAAATCTTCTCTACGAATCTGGAGTGATGTTTTGTCTTTGTCATAAGGAATCTGATACTGCTGGAAAATCCCCTGCGTTCCCTTATGAATCGGATTACCATGTTCCCATGATGACGTTGCCCGACTCTCAATCTGGTAATCACTCGTCATGGACTTCATCACAAACTCTGCCATAGGGCTGCGACAGATATTTCCTAAGCACACAAATACTATTTTTTTCATCCCTTTTCCTCTCATATCGTCATAGAAAAACGGGAGTGATAGGATCCCGTTTTATTCTTCGATTGCTCCGCCTTCGTCGATAACTGCTCCTTCTGGTGTCACAGCTTCTTTAAGAGGCAACACTGTCTTGATTGCAGTCAATTCGAAAGTCAAATAAACGCCATCTACATCCAGTACGATTGTTTTCTTCTCAGTATCTACTTCATCAACTGTTCCGTAAAGTCCGCCGATTGTGATCACTTCATAGCCTTTTTGAAGCTTGTTCAAGCTTTCCATCCGCTTTTGGGCTTGTTTCTTTTGAGAACGTTGCATAAAGAACATCAAGGCAAACATACCTACAAGCATGATCACAAATGTTAAATTTGGACTAATATTTTCCATAGTATTTTCTCCTTTGTATTTTACATAGGACTACTATATCAAATTTCAGCTACTTTTACAAGATTGTGCCTTGTTTTTATGCTGATAAAAAAATCAGAGCTTTCACTCTGATTTCTGCAATTATTTCAAGTTTTGAACGACTTTGACTAGATTTTCAACTGTAAATCCGTACTCTGCCAATACTTTTGGTGCTGGGGCAGATGCTCCAAAGGTATCAATACCGAGAACTGCACCATCAAGACCAACATATTTATACCAGTTTTGAGTTGCTCCCATTTCGACTGCAACACGACGGCGAACTGCATTTGGAAGGATTTCTTCCTTGTAAGCTGCATCTTGTGCATCAAAGACATCTGTAGATGGCATGCTAACTACACGGACTTTTGCGCCTTGACTAGCCAATTCTTTGGCAGCTGCGACAGCCAAATTCACCTCTGAACCAGTTGCAATCAAGATAGTATCAAAGTCCGCTGCATTTTCATAGACAACATAGGCACCTTTTGCCACTTTGTCAAAGTCTGTCCCTTCTTCAACAGTCAAGTTTTGACGTGTCAAGACAAGGGCAGTTGGTGTTTTCTCACTTGTCACTGCAAGGTACCAAGCTGCTTGAGTTTCACGCGCATCTGCTGGACGGAAAACATTTAGATTTGGCATAGCACGAAGACCTGCTAAGTGTTCAACTGGTTCGTGAGTTGGACCATCTTCACCAACAGCAATAGAATCGTGGGTAAAGACATAAGTCACAGGAAGTCCTTGCAAGGCTGACAAACGGACAGCTGCTTTTACATAGTCAGAGAAGACAAAGAAAGTACCACCGTATACACGAAGTCCACCGTGAAGGGCCATCCCGTTCAAGATCGTTCCCATTGCAAATTCACGAACACCAAACTGAATGTTGCGGTTCAAGCGATTAGCGTCGTCTTGAAGTCCGTCCGTTTTGATATAAGTCATGTTTGAGTGAGCAAGGTCAGCTGATCCACCTAAGAAAGTTGGTAACTTGGCAGCTACAACGTTCAAAGCATCTTGACTTGAATTACGAGTTGCTTGAGAGAAACCATTTTCTAAGGCTGGGAAGTCTGCCGGAGTCACTTCAACTGGATCACGTCCGTCGATGATTGCTTCAACTTCTGCTGCAAGTTCGGGATGAGCTTCTTTATAATCAGCAACTAGTTTTGTCCAAGCTTGATAAGCTGATGCACCACGGTCTGCAACATTTTCCTTGAAATCAGCATAAACTTCAGCTGGGATTTCAAATGGTTCATAATCCCAACCAAGAGCTTGGCGAGTAGCCGCAGTTTCATCTGCTCCAAGAGGAGCACCGTGTACCGCATTAGTTCCTTGTTTGTTTGGAGAACCGTATCCAATCACAGTCTTCACTTCAATCAAAGATGGTTTTCCTGAAGCTTTAGCTGCTTCGATAGCCGCATGGATAGCTTCCAAGTCTGTTCCATCTTCAACCAAGGCAGTATGCCAACCGTAGGCGTTGTAACGGTCACGAACACTTTCTGTAAAGGAATCCTTTGTCTCACCATCCAAGTTGATGTCATTTGAATCATACAGAACCACCAACTTGTCAAGTTTTTGCAAACCTGCGTATGAAGCTGCCTCACTTGAGACACCTTCCATCAAATCTCCGTCTCCACAGATCACATAAGTATAGTGGTCAAAGATATTGAAACCTTCACGGTTATACTTCGCTGCAAGGAAACGTTCTGCTTGGGCAAAACCAGTAGCAGTAGAAATCCCTTGTCCTAGAGGACCAGTTGTAGCGTCAACCCCTGCTGTATGCCCAAATTCTGGGTGACCTGGTGTTTTTGAACCCCATTGGCGGAAGTTCTTGACTTCATCAATGCTAACATCTTCAAAACCAGAAAGGTGAAGAAGGGCATAAAGAAGCATAGAGCCGTGTCCTGCTGAAAGAATAAAACGGTCGCGGTTGATCCAGTTTGGTTGAGCTGGATTGATACGAAGTTGTTTTGTGAAGAGGCTATAGGCCATAGGAGCAGCCCCCATAACCACCCCTGGGTGACCTGAGTTTGCTTTGTTGATGGCGTCAATACCTAGAAAACGAATTGCATTAACAGATAGATTTGACATAGAATTTCCTTTCTCTTTGAGGTGATTAATGAATCACACATCCTATCCTACTATTATATGAAAAAATGCATAGAATAGCAATTAAACAATTTGAGCTCCTCTAGTACATTTGATTTGTCTATCCTCTCGTCACCTCATAGTAAGGAAGTAGGAGAGTATAAGCATCTTCTAACTTCTCCAATATCGCTTCTACTGACTGATTTTCAATGAAGGAAACATCTGACTTGACCAAAACTTTACGGAATTCCTGACTTCTCACCTTCTCTCGTAAAGTACGACGATTTTCTTCTGTAGCTTCTACCTTTTGACTCTGGTCGTCGGTATATGCTAGATAATACATTCCTTCTACCGGTGGAATATCTAAAACCTTGGCTTGTTTGCCCAGAGTCTGCTCATCTTTCTTTCGCTCGATGAAACTGGTCTCTAAGGAAATTCCAAAGTCTGATGGATTCCCATACAAGCGCAGAGCTATCATAGGTTCTGATACCTTTCCCTCTCTCTGCAAATAAACCCAGAAATGTGGTCGTAAGCGCTGCGCTTGGTTCATCCACTGACTGGTCTGTTGCAGTTTCCATTCTGGATGATTAGCTTGAAAAGTTTTAGCCAGTTCTGTAAAAGACTTCCGAGCCTCTTGACCTTTTTTCCGTAATTCCAGCATTTTTTCTCGTTCATCTCCAGCTTTATCTGGATTACGGTACTGGATTTCTGCGTAAGATAGATAGTTTCTGATTGTTTCCAACATTTGTCTCTTCTCCTTTTTCTAACAAAAAATCAGGACAAGCCTGATTTTGTTTATTCTGTATCTACGACTACATAGCGATTTGGCTCATCACCCTCAGAGTAACTCGTCACACCATCCATGCGTGAAATAATGCGATGAATAATCTTGCGTTCGCTATTCGACATTGGATCTGTTTGTTGACTTCGACCTTCTTCTAGAACACGAGTCGCCAATTTTTGAGCGTAGGTTTGCAAGACTTCTGCACGGTGTTCAACGTAATCATTGACGTTGATTGTGATATAGAACGTTCTCGAATAGCGATTGTAAAGGTAGTTTTGCGCCAAAAGCTGAAGTGCTTTCAATACTTTTCCGTGGTAGCCGATAATACGACCTGGTTCATTGGTATCGATTTGAAGATTAATCGTGCGACGATTGTAGTCGCTTGAAATCGTCCCTTCAACATCCATATCGTCCACAATGGTTTGAACATAGTTAGCCACTTGAGTTGCTACTTGTTCGATGTCATAACTCGGCTCCACCTTCAAACCTAGATCTTCCAAAGACTGGCTTTCTACCGATTCTGACATAGATACAAATTCTTCACACTTTGCTGGGTCTTCCACTCCAGTATCTCCGATCTGCAATTCATTTAAAATCGCGATGTGACCTGTTTCTTCTAAGATCGTGCTAGCGTGTTTCTCATTTTTTAAGATTTCAGCCTTGACTTCGTCAGAAACACCCTGACCTTCCTCTTCTATTTTTTTAATCGCCTCAACAACATGACCAAGATCAACTGTCGCCTCTGTTACTGTCTTAACAGGTTCGTTTTGTTCATTGATTTCTTTCGGAACACCTTTTACAGCTTGTTGATTGGCCTTAATCACAGTCGTCTCACTAATCGCCTCAATATCAACTTGAGCTAGTTTTTTCCCAAATAAGCCTAAAAAACCTTTCTTCTCTTTGGACACGACCTTGATGTGAGTCTTCATTCTCGGAATACCTAACTCTTTCAATCCTTTCTGGATTGCTTCTTCAACAGTTGAACCTGTAAATAATACCATTATCAGATTCCTCCTTATTATTTCGTTTTCTGAGCCTTTTTCTTGGCTTTCCTTTTTCTATTTTCCAAATCTTTTTTAGCTTGTACTTCCGCCTCACGCGCTGCAATAATCTTAAAAGGATTATTTAAGAAGTAAGTTTGCAAAACTTGATAAGCATTGGATACTGCCCAGTACAAGGCTACGCCACTAGGTGAAGAGATGGCAAAGATAAAGATCAGTACAGGCATCCCGTACATCATCCCTGTCATAGCTCCACTTCTTTCAGGCAAAGCCTTATTGGATAACCAACTGCTTAAGAAGGTAAAGACTGCTGCCAAAATCGGAAGGATAAAGCTTGTGTCTACTCCCCCAAGGTTCACCCACAAAAAATACCCTGTTTTCAAAAAGTCTACTCGAGTCAAGGCTTGGAAGAGAGCCAAGAGAACCGGCATTTGAATCAAAATCGGCCAGAGAGAAGAGGAGTGTTTGACCCCTAATTCTTTATAGACCTTCCGCATCTCCTGATCCAGCTTGGTTCTACTTTCCATATCACGACCTGGATATTGTTCTTGCAGAGCCTTGATGCGTGGTTGAGCCTCTTGCATTTTTCTAGAGGCCACCATCTGAGTCTGAAAGACTGGCAATAGAATCGTACGAATCAGGATCGTAAAGAGGATAATCCCCACTCCGATACTAATGTCAAAGGACAAGAAGCGGATGATTTCAGCAAAAAAATAGACAAATTTACTCCATATATCTGTAGAATCTGCTGCAACATCGCTCGTCCCACAGGCTGTCATGACAAACAAGGACAAGCCCAGCAAACTAGTCAACTGTAGTTTCTTTTTCACTCCTAATTCCTTCCCGGTAAATCTTTGATAACTTTAATACGTGGAGTAGATTTTTCTCCATTTCTGCATAATCCAAGCCTTCAACCCCTTTTCGAGCAATCACGACAAAATCAACGTTATCAGCCAACTGCTCCCTTACACTTAGCAAAATGTGTCGAATCCGTCTTTTAATTTGATTTCTAGTGACTGCATTCCCTAATTTCTTACTGACGGACAGCCCTACTCGAAAATGACTTTTCTGATTTTCCAATTGGTAGACAACAAATTTACGATTAGCAAAACTTGTTCCGTCCTTGAAAATCGCCTTAAAATCTTTCTCTCTTTTTACACGAAAGCTTTTCTTCAAAACTCCACTCCATCTATTAAATTACTACTATTATACCATAAATTTCAAAAAAGCCAATAATGACAAGGTTTTAGACTGTTTTAACAACAAAAAGTTGGGAAAATTTATCTCCCAACTCCTTTTTATTGTATCTTACCTTGTAATTTTATTCAGTTCTTCTTACTTTTTCAAGCGTTCAACGTCACGAGCGATGACCAATTCTTCATCAGTCGGGATGACTAAGACACGAACTTTAGCAGCATCAGTCGAAATATCTCCTGTAGCGCCAAAGACATTCTTTTCAGGATCCACATCACAGCCAAACCAAGAAATGCCTTCAATAACCATCTGACGAATCGTTACAGAATTTTCTCCAATTCCGGCTGTAAAGATAATGGCATCTGCACCGTTCAAAACTGCCAAATACTGACCAATATACTTTTGGATACGATCCACAAAAATCTCATTTGCCAGTTGCGCTTTCTCATCACCCGCATGCATAGCTTCGTGAATATCACGCATATCGCTTGATCTCTCAGAAACACCCAAAAGTCCTGACTCACGATTGAGAATACGACTGATATCCTCTGGTGTATTAAAGTCATCTGTATGTTGCATTAAATAGGGAATAATTGCCGGATCAATATCACCTGTACGAGTCCCCATCATAATACCACCAAGTGGAGTGAAGCCCATGGATGTATCAACAGACTGACCGCCTTTGACAGCTGTAATAGAACCACCATTTCCAATATGACAAGTAATCAATTTCAACTCTTCTAGGGGGCGACCTAAAATTTTAGCTGCTTCTCCTGCTACAAACTGATGACTTGTCCCGTGGGCTCCATACTTACGAACTTTATTTTCAGTATAGTATTTGTTTGGAAGAGGGTAGCGATATGCTTTCTCTGGCATGGTTGTATGGAATGATGTATCAAAAACAACAACGCTAGTAATATCTGGAAGCAATTCCTTGAAGGCACGAATTCCTGCCGCGTTGGCTGGATTGTGAAGAGGAGCCAAAAGTCCCAATTCCTCAACTTTTTCTAACACATCTCCCTCAACAACTGTTGATTCTTTGAAATATTCACCACCAGCCACAACACGGTGCCCCACACCTGTAATCTCATCATAACCTTTGATGATGTCAAAACGAATCAGATCATCTAATAAAATTTTAACAGCTTGTGTGTGATCTTCAATATCAAGAATTTGTTGTTCAGAACGGTCGTCGAATTTTACAGTTGAGATCGAATCCGTCAAGCCAATACGCTCAATCAAGCCTTTGGCCAATACTGTTTCTTC
>CAJPRB010000018.1:0-17217 GCA_905372925.1 uncultured Streptococcus sp. | reverse complement strand
TGATTATGGGCTTACCTGGAGCAGGTAAGGGAACGCAAGCAGCTAAAATTGTGGAACAATTCCACGTGGCACACATTTCAACTGGGGATATGTTCCGTGCTGCTATGGCAAATCAAACTGAAATGGGTGTGCTTGCAAAGTCATACATCGACAAAGGTGAGTTGGTTCCAGATGAAGTTACAAATGGAATTGTTAAAGAACGCCTTTCACAGGATGATATCAAAGAAACAGGTTTCTTGTTAGATGGTTACCCACGTACGATTGAACAAGCTCATGCCTTGGATAAAACATTGGCTGAACTTGGTATTGAATTGGAAGGTGTGATCAACATTGAAGTGAATCCAGACTGTCTCTTGGAACGTTTGAGTGGCCGTATCATCCACCGCGAAACAGGTGAAACCTTCCACAAAGTTTTCAACCCACCAGTTGACTACAAAGAAGAAGATTACTACCAACGCGAAGATGACAAACCTGAGACAGTTAAGCGTCGTTTGGATGTTAATATCGCACAAGGTGAACCAATTATTGCTCACTACCGTGCCAAAGGTTTGGTTCACGATATCGAAGGAAATCAAGATATCAATGATGTGTTCAAAGACATCGAAAAAGTATTGACAAATTTGAAATAAAGCGTTTTTCACACTTGCAAAAAATCGCTACAAATGTTATACTGAGATAGTCTGACTTATAATTGTTGTCTCTGTGTTTAGAGGCATCAAATCGAAATTTATGGAGGTGCTTTTGCGTGGCAAAAGACGATGTGATTGAAGTTGAAGGCAAAGTAGTTGATACAATGCCTAACGCAATGTTTACGGTTGAACTTGAAAATGGACATCAGATTTTAGCAACAGTTTCTGGTAAAATTCGTAAAAACTATATTCGTATTTTAGCGGGAGATCGTGTTACTGTCGAGATGAGTCCATATGACTTGACACGTGGACGTATCACTTACCGCTTTAAATAATCGAAAAACTTGGAGGGATAAGAAATGAAAGTAAGACCATCGGTCAAACCAATTTGCGAATACTGTAAAGTAATTCGTCGTAATGGTCGTGTTATGGTAATTTGCCCAGCAAATCCAAAACACAAACAACGTCAAGGATAAGATAGAAAGGAGAAAACATGGCTCGTATTGCTGGAGTTGACATTCCAAATGACAAACGCGTAGTAATCTCATTGACTTACGTTTATGGTATCGGACTTGCAACATCTAAGAAAATTTTGGCTGCTGCTGGAATCTCAGAAGATGTTCGTGTACGTGACCTTACATCAGATCAAGAAGATGCTATCCGTCGTGAAGTGGATGCAATCAAAGTTGAAGGTGACCTTCGTCGTGAAGTAAACTTGAACATCAAACGTTTGATGGAAATCGGTTCATACCGTGGTATTCGTCACCGTCGTGGACTTCCTGTCCGTGGACAAAACACTAAAAACAACGCTCGCACTCGTAAAGGTAAAGCTGTTGCGATTGCTGGTAAGAAAAAATAATATAGGAGGTAAAAGTCTTGGCTAAACCAACACGTAAACGTCGTGTGAAAAAGAATATCGAATCTGGTATTGCTCATATTCACGCTACATTTAATAACACTATTGTTATGATTACTGATGTGCATGGTAATGCAATTGCTTGGTCATCAGCTGGTGCTCTTGGTTTCAAAGGTTCTCGTAAATCTACACCATTCGCTGCTCAAATGGCTTCTGAAGCTGCTGCTAAATCTGCACAAGAACACGGTCTTAAATCAGTTGAAGTTACTGTAAAAGGTCCAGGTTCTGGTCGTGAGTCAGCTATTCGTGCGCTTGCTGCCGCTGGTCTTGAAGTAACAGCAATTCGTGATGTGACTCCAGTGCCACACAATGGTGCTCGTCCTCCAAAACGTCGCCGTGTATAATCATTGCATTACACTGCTTTTCGTTTAAGAGGGAGTAACTAAATGATCGAGTTTGAAAAACCAAATATAACAAAAATTGATGAAAATAAAGATTATGGCAAGTTTGTAATCGAACCACTTGAACGTGGCTACGGTACAACTCTTGGTAACTCTCTTCGTCGTGTACTACTAGCTTCTCTACCAGGAGCAGCAGTGACATCTATCAACATTGAAGGTGTCTTGCATGAGTTCGACACAGTTCCAGGTGTTCGTGAAGACGTGATGCAAATCATTCTGAACATTAAAGGGATTGCAGTGAAATCATACGTTGAAGACGAAAAAATCATTGAACTTGACGTTGAAGGTCCTGCTGAAATTACAGCTGGAGACATTTTGACTGATAGTGATATTGAAATTGTAAATCCAGATCATTATCTCTTTACAATCGGTGAAGGTTCTTCTCTAAAAGCGACAATGACTGTTAACAGTGGTCGTGGATATGTACCTGCTGATGAAAATAAAAAAGATAATGCACCAGTTGGAACACTTGCTGTAGATTCTATTTATACACCAGTTACAAAAGTCAACTATCAAGTTGAACCTGCTCGTGTAGGTAGCAATGATGGATTTGACAAATTAACCCTTGAAATCTTGACTAATGGAACAATTATTCCAGAAGATGCTTTAGGGCTTTCAGCACGAATCTTGACAGAACATCTTGATTTGTTTACAAATCTTACTGAGATTGCTAAGTCAACTGAAGTGATGAAAGAAGCTGATACTGAATCTGACGACCGTATTTTGGATCGTACGATTGAGGAACTGGACTTATCTGTGCGTTCATATAACTGTTTGAAACGTGCCGGTATCAATACTGTGCATGATTTGACAGAAAAATCTGAAGCAGAGATGATGAAAGTACGAAATCTTGGACGCAAGAGTTTGGAAGAAGTGAAACTCAAACTCATTGACTTGGGTCTTGGATTAAAAGATAAATAAAGGAGGAATACATGGCTTACCGTAAACTAGGACGCACTAGCTCACAACGTAAAGCAATGCTTCGCGATTTGACAACTGACCTTTTGATCAACGAATCAATCGTGACAACTGAAGCTCGTGCTAAAGAAATCCGTAAAACTGTTGAAAAAATGATTACTCTAGGTAAACGTGGTGATTTGCATGCACGTCGTCAAGCAGCTGCTTTCGTACGTAATGAAATCGCATCTGAAAACTATGATGAAGCAACTGATAAGTACACTTCTACTACAGCACTTCAAAAATTGTTCTCAGAAATCGCACCTCGTTATGCTGAACGTAACGGTGGATACACTCGTATCCTTAAAACTGAACCACGTCGTGGTGATGCTGCGCCAATGGCGATCATCGAATTAGTATAAAATCATCAATTTTGTTGAGTGTTATGATGATGGAGTCTTGTGCTCTTAGTCTAGCTCTGGTCTACCGCTGGGACTTCGGTCCTAGCGGGAACACTCATCATCATTTGATAGGGTAGACGCTTGTTTACGAAATTGTTTTTTTCTTAAGAACAACTTCGTAAGCAGGCGTTTTTTAGTATTTTTTACGGAAATATGCTATACTAAGGAAAAAGAAAATTAAAAACGTTCAGGTTTTCTAAAAATCGTAGAAATGGGGTATAAGAATGAAGGCTATTATTACAGTGGTTGGCAAGGACAAGGCTGGAATTGTTGCAGGCGTGTCTACGAAGATTGCAGAGTTGGGTTTGAATATTGATGATATTTCTCAAACAGTACTGGATGAGTATTTCACCATGATGGCAGTCGTATCAAGTGACGAAAAACAAGATTTTACAACTCTTAGAAATGAGTTTGAAAGCTTTGGCCAAACACTGAATGTCAAAATCAATATTCAAAGTGCGGCGATTTTTGACGCTATGTACAATATCTAGGAGGTGGCTATGGATATTAGACAAGTTACTGAAACCATTGCCATGATTGAAGAGCAGAATTTCGATATCAGAACCATCACCATGGGGATTTCCCTTTTGGACTGTATTGATCCAGATATTGAACGTGCTGCTGATAAGATTTACCAAAAAATCACAACTAAAGCTGCAAATCTAGTGGCTGTAGGAGATGAAATTGCTGCAGAACTTGGGATTCCGATTGTCAATAAACGAGTATCGGTGACTCCGATTTCTTTGATTGGGGCTGCGACTGATGCGACGGACTACGTCGTTTTGGCAAAGGCACTGGATAAGGCTGCCAAGGAGATTGGTGTTGACTTTATTGGTGGTTTTTCGGCTTTGGTACAAAAGGGCTACCAAAAAGGAGATGAGATTCTCATCAATTCTATCCCGCGTGCTTTGGCTGAGACAGGCAAGGTCTGCTCGTCTGTCAATATCGGTTCAACCAAGTCAGGCATCAACATGACTGCAGTTGCAGATATGGGACGTATCATCAAGGAAACAGCTGCGTTATCAGATATGGGAGCTGCCAAATTAGTCGTATTTGCTAACGCTGTTGAGGACAATCCTTTTATGGCGGGGGCCTTCCATGGTGTCGGTGAAGCAGATGTCATCATCAATGTTGGAGTTTCGGGTCCTGGTGTTGTCAAACGCGCCTTGGAGAAAGTTCGTGGTCAGAGTTTTGATGTAGTAGCTGAGACGGTTAAGAAAACAGCCTTTAAGATTACTCGTATCGGTCAACTAGTTGGTCAGATGGCCAGCGAGAGACTGGGTGTTGACTTTGGAATTGTCGACCTAAGTTTGGCACCTACTCCTGCGGTTGGTGATTCTGTGGCACGTGTCCTTGAGGAAATGGGCCTAGAAACAGTTGGTACGCATGGGACGACGGCTGCCCTCGCTCTTTTGAATGACCAAGTTAAGAAGGGTGGAGTGATGGCTTGTAATCAGGTCGGTGGCTTGTCAGGGGCTTTTATTCCTGTATCTGAAGATGAGGGTATGATTGCTGCGGTGCAAAATGGCTCTCTGAATTTAGAAAAACTAGAAGCTATGACGGCTATCTGTTCTGTCGGACTGGATATGATTGCCATTCCAGAAGATACGCCTGCTGAAACCATTGCGGCTATGATTGCGGATGAGGCGGCAATCGGTGTCATTAACATGAAAACAACGGCCGTCCGTATCATTCCAAAGGGTAAAGAAGGCGATATGATTGAGTTTGGTGGTTTGCTAGGAACAGCGCCAGTTATGAAAGTCAACGGGGCTTCGTCTGTTGATTTCATCTCTCGCGGTGGCCAAATCCCAGCTCCAATCCATAGTTTTAAAAATTAATAAAAAAGAGAGAGGATTTAAGTTGAGTTTAAGGATGACTGTGTATACTATAATCATTAAATAAAGATCTCCTAACTTTATTTAATTAGAATCCTAAACTTTTTCATAATAATCTCCTAGGAAAGCTACCATGAGGGTAGCTTTTCTTGTGGGAAAATTACGAGAGCGGACTTTACTGTTGAAAGCCGAATATTTCTTTGTTCCATGATATAATAGAAGAAAATGGAGGATAGAAAATGTCTAAAGTAAGATTGTACTTGGTACGTCATGGGAAAACCATGTTTAACACGATTGGACGTGCTCAAGGATGGAGTGATACACCTCTGACAACAGAAGGTGAGTTGGGAATCCATGAGTTAGGAATTGGCTTACGAGAGTCTGGTTTGCAGTTTGACCGAGCTTATTCTAGTGATTCAGGGCGCACTATTCAAACCATGGGAATTATCTTGGAAGAACTTGGCTTGCAGGGGAAGATCCCTTATCGAATGGACAAGCGAATCCGTGAGTGGTGCTTTGGTAGTTTTGATGGGGCCTATGATGGGGATCTCTTTATGGGGGTCATTCCTCGTGTTTTCAAGGTGGACCATGTTCATCAGTTGTCCTATGCGGAGCTAGCCGAAGGCTTGGTAGAGGTTGATACAGCTGGCTGGGCAGAAGGCTGGGAAAAACTCAGTGGTCGAATCAAAGAAGGTTTTGAAACGATTGCCAAAGAAATGGAAGAACACGGTGGGGGCAATGCTCTCGTCGTAAGCCATGGAATGACCATTGGAACCATTGTGTATCTGATCAACGGCATGCATCCACATGGCTTGGATAATGGTAGTGTGACGATTCTAGAATACGAGAACGGCCAGTTTACAGTCGATGTCGTTGGTGACCGTAGCTATCGGAAACTGGGACGTGAGAAGATGGAAGAAATAAAAAATTAGCTCCAAGTAGGAGCTAATTTTTTACTGTTAAATAAGTTGGATTTGTAACTCAGTATTTCTCGTCATCTAAGTCCAAAAGAACATTTCTCGTCTTTCAAATTCCCCCAAAAATGGTATAATAGTAACATCACAAAATTGGAGAGAGACCATGAGTTTTTACAATCATAGAGAAATTGAGCCCAAGTGGCAAGGCTATTGGGCGAAACATCATACATTTGAGACAGGAACAGACGCATCAAAACCGAAGTTTTATGCTCTTGATATGTTCCCATATCCATCAGGAGCTGGATTGCACGTAGGACACCCAGAAGGTTATACAGCAACCGATATCCTCAGCCGTTACAAACGTGCGCAAGGATACAACGTCCTTCACCCAATGGGATGGGATGCCTTTGGTTTGCCTGCAGAGCAGTACGCTATGGATACAGGGAATGATCCAGCAGAATTTACAGCGGAAAACATTGCCAACTTCAAACGTCAAATCAATGCGCTTGGATTCTCTTACGACTGGGATCGTGAAGTAAACACAACAGATCCAAACTACTACAAGTGGACTCAGTGGATCTTCACCAAGCTCTACGAAAAAGGCTTGGCCTATGAAGCGGAAGTGCCAGTAAACTGGGTGGAAGAATTGGGAACAGCCATTGCCAACGAAGAGGTCCTTCCTGACGGAACTTCTGAACGTGGGGGCTATCCTGTTGTCCGCAAACCGATGCGTCAATGGATGCTTAAAATCACGGCCTATGCAGAGCGTTTGCTCAATGACTTGGATGAACTTGATTGGCCAGAGTCTATCAAGGACATGCAACGCAACTGGATCGGGAAATCAACTGGTGCTAATGTAACCTTTAAAGTTAAGGGAACAGACAAGGAATTCACCGTCTTTACTACTCGTCCTGATACTCTTTTCGGAGCGACTTTCACAGTCTTGGCTCCTGAGCATGAACTAGTAGATGCCATCACAAGCCCAGAGCAAGCTGATGCAGTTGCGGACTACAAACACCAAGCTAGCCTCAAGTCAGACTTGGCTCGTACTGACCTTGCCAAGGAAAAAACTGGTGTTTGGACCGGTGCTTATGCCATCAACCCTGTCAATGGCAAAGAAATCCCAATCTGGATTGCAGACTATGTTCTTGCTAGCTATGGAACAGGTGCTGTCATGGCTGTGCCAGCCCACGACCAACGTGACTGGGAGTTTGCTAAACAATTTGACCTTCCAATCGTAGAAGTACTTGAAGGTGGAAACGTAGCAGAAGCTGCTTATACTGAAGATGGGTTTCACATCAACTCGGACTTCTTGAACGGACTTAATAAAGAAGACGCTATTGCTAAGATTGTGGCTTGGTTGGAAGAGAAAGGTTGTGGACAAGAGAAGGTTACCTACCGTCTCCGCGACTGGCTCTTTAGTCGTCAACGTTACTGGGGTGAGCCAATCCCAATCATTCATTGGGAAGATGGGACTTCAACGGCTGTCCCTGAAAGTGAATTGCCACTTGTCTTGCCAGTCACTAAGGATATCCGTCCTTCAGGTACTGGGGAAAGTCCACTAGCTAACTTGACAGACTGGTTGGAAGTGACGCGTGAAGATGGTGTTAAAGGTCGTCGTGAAACCAACACCATGCCACAATGGGCTGGTTCAAGCTGGTACTATCTCCGCTATATTGACCCACACAACACAGAGAAATTGGCTGATGAGGATCTCCTCAAACAATGGTTGCCAGTAGACATCTACGTGGGTGGTGCGGAGCACGCTGTGCTTCACTTGCTTTACGCTCGTTTCTGGCATAAATTCCTCTATGACTTAGGTGTCGTTCCGACTAAGGAACCATTCCAAAAACTCTTTAATCAAGGAATGATTTTGGGAACAAGCTACCGTGACCACCGTGGTGCTCTTGTGGCAACTGATAAGGTTGAAAAACGTGACGGATCCTTCTTCCATGTGGAAACAGGAGAAGAGTTGGAGCAAGCACCAGCCAAGATGTCTAAATCGCTCAAGAACGTTGTCAACCCAGACGACGTAGTGGAACAATACGGTGCTGATACCCTTCGTGTTTATGAAATGTTCATGGGACCACTTGATGCTTCCATCGCTTGGTCTGAAGAAGGTTTGGAAGGAAGCCGTAAGTTCCTTGACCGTGTTTACCGTTTGATCACAAGTAAAGAAATCGTTGCGGAAAACAATGGCGCTCTTGACAAGGTTTACAATGAAACAGTTAAATCTGTCACTGAGCAAATCGAATCCATGAAATTCAACACAGCCATTGCCCAACTTATGGTCTTTGTCAACGCTGCTAATAAGGAAGACAAACTCTATGTGGACTACGCCAAAGGCTTTATCCAATTGATTGCCCCATTTGCACCTCATTTGGCAGAAGAACTCTGGCAAACTGTTGCTGCAACAGGTGAATCCATCTCTTACGTAGCTTGGCCAACATGGGACGAAAGTAAATTGGTCGAAGACGAAATCGAAATCGTCGTCCAAATCAAAGGAAAAGTTCGTGCCAAACTCATGGTCGCTAAAGACCTATCACGCGAAGAATTGCAAGAAATCGCTCTAGCGGATGAAAAAGTTAAAGCAGAAATTGATGGTAAGGAAATCGTCAAGGTGATTAGTGTACCAAATAAATTGGTTAATATTGTTGTGAAGTAACCAATTTATTTGCTCATTTGCAACCTCAAACAGTTTCCCAAACTGTTTGAGCCAACTAAACTCGTCAATATCGTTGTGAAATAAGAAATGAATCCTTCAGAGGTAGAATCTGGAGGATTTTTGAATTTTTTCATGAAAGTATGATATACTATGTGCAATTATAAAGTTTGAAAAGCAAAACAAGGAGAAAGTTATGCCAGTAAATGAATATGGTCAGATGATTGGTGAGTCAATGGAAGGTTATACACCAGGTGAATTACCTTCGATTGATTTCTTAGAAGGACGTTATGCTCGGATAGAGGCTCTTTCTGTGGAAAAGCATGCGGAGGATTTGCTAGCTGTTTATGGTCCAGATACTCCTCCTGAGATGTGGACCTACCTTTTTCAGGAGCCAGTGGCAGATATGGAGGAACTGGTTGCCGTTTTAAATCAGATGTTGGCTCGTAAGGATCGTTTTTTCTATGCTATCTTGGATAGGGAGACGGGTAAGGCCTTGGGAACATTTTCGCTTATGCGCATTGACCAGAATAACCGAGTAATAGAAGTGGGTGCTGTCACCTTTTCACCGGCTCTTAAGGGGACGAGGATAGGGACAGAAGCCCAGTATCTCTTGGCTCGCTATGTTTTCGAGGAACTGAACTATCGTCGCTACGAGTGGAAATGCGATGCTCTAAATCTCCCATCAAGACGAGCTGCGGAACGTTTGGGCTTTGTCTATGAAGGAACCTTTCGCCAGGCCGTCGTTTATAAGGGGCGCACTCGAGATACGGATTGGTTGTCTATGATTGATAAGGACTGGCCCCAAGCCAAAGCTCGCTTGGAAATGTGGCTGGCTCCTGAAAACTTTGATAAAGATGGACGGCAGTACAGGAGCTTAAGAGAATTCTGAGAGGTGTTGAGATGATGACTATTAGAAAGCAAGAAGTTGTCAAGTTAGAGAATGTTTTGCATCTCTATCAGGCAGTCGGTTGGACAAATTATACACATCAACCCCAGATGCTGGAGAAGTCCTTGTCTCACTCATTAGCGATTTACCTGGCACTTGATGGTGAGGCAATAGTTGGCTTGGTTCGTTTGGTCGGAGATGGTTTTTCATCGGTTTTTGTACAGGATTTGATCGTTTTGCCTAGCCATCAGCGCCACGGAATTGGTAGCGCCTTGGTGAAAGAGGCTTTGGGGGATTACAAAGATGCCTATCAAGTTCAACTAGTGACCGAACAGACAGAAAAAAATTTGGGATTCTATCGTTCTCTGGGTTTTGAAACCTTATCTACTTATGATTGTACGGGAATGATTTGGGTGGATCGAAAAAAATAAAAATAATTATTTTTATTAAGTAAAGTTTAAGCATCCTCGTGTATTATATAGTTATTAGATAAAGACCTCCTAATACTCTTCGAAAATCTCACCAGCCTTCGTTAGAGTCGACTTAGCTAACTATAGTTATGCTTGCGTCTATCTGCCTAGTCTGATTTCGATTTTCATTGAGTACCCTTTATTTAATGAAATCCCAAACTTTTCTTTTTCATCATAATCTCCTAAAGAAGTCACCCAATCAGGTGGCTTTTTTGTGACTTGAGAAAGGAAATTTTATTTGGAAAAAATTTTTCTAAAAAAATGATAAATTAGAAAAAAGTTAAGGTAATTTTAAGTCTCCTCGTGTATCATATAGTCATTAAGTAAAGACCTCCTAACTTTATTTAATGAAATCCTAATCCTTTCTTTTTCATAATAATCTCCCTAAAGAGGCCACCCAATCAGGTGGCTTTTTTGTTTGTGACTTGGATTTTTGATATAATAGAGCCATGAGTAGAATTTTAGACAATGAGATAATGGGGGATGAGGAGTTAGTAGAACGTACACTCCGTCCTCAATACTTACGTGAATATATCGGGCAGGATAAGGTCAAGGATCAGCTCCAAATCTTTATCGAAGCTGCCAAAATGCGGGATGAAGCGCTGGACCATGTACTCTTATTTGGGCCTCCAGGTTTGGGGAAAACGACCATGGCCTTTGTCATTGCTAATGAATTGGGAGTCAATCTCAAGCAAACGTCGGGTCCTGTCATTGAAAAAGCGGGTGATCTGGTAGCGATTTTGAATGATTTGGAGCCTGGGGACGTTCTCTTTATTGACGAGATTCATCGCTTGCCCATGTCGGTGGAAGAGGTGCTCTATAGTGCCATGGAGGACTTCTACATTGACATTATGATTGGTGCAGGGGAAGGTAGTCGCAGTGTCCATTTAGACTTGCCACCTTTTACCTTAATCGGCGCGACGACCCGTGCGGGTATGCTCTCAAACCCTCTACGAGCACGTTTTGGGATTACGGGTCATATGGAATACTACGCCCACGCTGACTTGACGGAAATTGTTGAGCGGACGGCCGATATTTTTGAGATGGAAATCACTCATGAAGCAGCTGCTGAGCTGGCCTTACGCAGTCGAGGAACTCCCCGTATCGCCAATCGTCTCCTCAAGCGCGTGCGCGACTTTGCCCAGATTATGGGGGATGGCTTGATTGATGATGTTATTACGGATAAGGCTTTGACCATGCTGGATGTAGACCATGAAGGATTGGACTATGTGGACCAGAAAATTCTCCGTACCATGATTGAGATGTATGGTGGAGGTCCTGTCGGGCTGGGAACTCTTTCTGTTAATATTGCTGAGGAGCGTGAGACGGTTGAAGACATGTACGAACCCTACCTTATCCAAAAAGGATTTATCATGCGAACCCGTTCAGGACGGGTGGCGACAGCTAAGGCATATGAGCATTTAGGCTATGAATACAATGAAAAATGAGCAAGAAACTCTAGATGCTTTCAGAGGAAATCCAGATATAATGGCTATTCTGACCATCATCCGAGATCTTGGTCTGAAAGACTCGTGGTTGGCAGCAGGTTCTGTCAGGAATTTTATTTGGAATCTCTTGTCAGATAAATCCCCTTTTGATAGTGAGACGGATGTGGATGTGATTTTCTTTGATCCAGATGTTTCTTATGAGGAAACAGTATCCCTAGAGAAAAAGCTGAGAGAGGATTTCCCCCAGTATCAGTGGGAGTTGAAAAATCAGGTCTATATGCATCAGCACAGTCCCCACACTGCGCCCTACATGAGTTCTCGTGATGCCATGAGTAAGTATCCAGAACGCTGTACGGCGATAGGACTTCGCTTGAATGAAGATTCCACTTTAGAGTTCTTTGCCCCCTATGGACTCGAGGATATCTTGAACTTTCAAGTTTCTCCAACTCCTCATTTCCTAGATAATGAAGACCGAATGAAGCTCTATCAAGAACGCTTGTCCAAGAAAAATTGGCGGGAAAAATGGAAAAACCTCACTTTCTCAAATCTTTGAAAAGAAGTTAGTGACTTGATTACATAAGAATTCTATATGTGAGTTTATAATCATCACAAGATAAACAGAGAAATCTAAAGGTACAAAAAATTATATACTCAATAGGAAAAATTTATTCAATCTATCATAGCTAACAAAGATACCGAATTTGTGAGATTGAGTGAGAAAAACATCTATTAAGGCTATCCTTATTATTCTTGGAAGATAAGACTCCTGAAAAATTATCCCAAGTAACTAACTTGAGCTTGAAAATTGGCATGTAAACGCTTTTGAAAAGTCGTAAATTATGATACAATGTTTAGAGAAATTACTGAGACGAGGATTTAGAAAACAATGAAAGTACATTTCACAAATTTATTTGGGCAAGCATCAACGAGTGTTGCCTTGATGGCACAGAACAATGTCATGAAAATTGTTCGAGAGTTTGGAGTTAATGAGCTGGGAATCTATTTTTATGATGCAAGCCATGAACCGTGGGAAGAACTGAACTCGCGGATGGATGGAATTGTCGCGGGGGTATCTTATGGAGATGTCGTTTTTTTCCAATCTCCTTCATGGAATAGTGTTGAATGGGACAATCACTTGATAGAAAAGTTAAAGCTTTCTCATGTAAAAATGGTGATGTTTATCCATGATGTTCAGCCACTAATGTTTGAGAGCAATTATTATCTTATGAAGGCCCACATTGACATGTACAACAAGTGTGATGTGGTGGTAGTACCATCCGAACAAATGTACCAGAAACTCGTTTCAGAGGGATTAACCGTCAAGAACTACGTTGTTCAAAAACTTTGGGATCTTCCCCATGGTTTGGAACTCTATACTCCAAAATTTGAGAAAAAATTAATCTTCTCAGGAGACCCATCTCGTTTTCCACATATTGTTGACTGGAAACACAGTACCCCCCTTCATGTTTATGCTACGAGAGCAGAGGGAGTAGATTATTCCAAAGTCCACCTTGAAGGTTGGCGAACTCAGCAGGAATTATTATTGGAGTTGTCTAAAGGAGGAGGCTTTGGCCTAGTATGGGGAAATTCCGAAAATCCTGCGGAAGAGCGTGACTACTACAAAGAAAATGTTTCTTATAAGTTGACAACTTATCTGGCTGCAGGGATTCCTGTGGTTGTGCCAGACTATCTTTCTAATGCGGACTATATCCGTGAGAAAGGTTTGGGCTTTGTCGTGTCCAGTTTGGAAGAAGCTAGCCGCATGGTTCAGGAATGTACGGCAGAAGAGTATGATCAAATGGTCACAAGAGCAAAATATACAGCTTACTTAATTAAAAATGGTTATTTCACAAAGAAATTGTTTATTGATTCCATGATGCTCTTAGATTAGTCAAAAGTCAGTCATCGGTTTACCACATTCAGATTTGGAAAGGCAAAATTTCAGGTCGAAGTTAGCCACTTGGGATAATTAGTTTTTTGTCAACTGTGTAGTGGGATGATGAAAAACCACATCTTGGAGGGAACCAATTTGGTTCTCTCCTTTTTGCTAGACGCTTGAAGCTGATTTCCTCTACTTATAAATTTAGACGTAACAAAACACCCCAAAACTATCTAACTTTTTTGGGGAGGTCATATATGGAGGGGGAGAGTATTACAAAATCATCACCAAGGTCCCAATCGTAATCAGTATACAGCCAATGATTGTTTTAAACGTCAGGACATCCTGTAGAAAGAAAAAGGCTAAAACGAGTGTAATGACGAGACTAAACTTATCGACAGCAGATACCTCAGTCGCATTGCCCATCTGCAAGGCCTTGTAGTAGCAGAGCCAGGAGGCACCTGTTGCCAAACCAGACAGGATGAGAAAGAGCCAACTTTTTCTACTGATGTTGACAATCTCAGTCTGACTATTGGTCAAGAAAACCATGGCCCAAGCCATAAGGATGACGACGACCGTACGAATGGCTGTTGCTAGGTTGGACGGAACTCCCTCAATCCCAATCTTGGCTAAAATAGAAGTTAAGGCTGCAAAGACAGCAGATAAAAGTGCGAAGAAAAACCACATGGTAACTACCTCCTCTCTCTATTATAAGTAATCGAATCCTACTTGTCAGTTCTCAAGTGAAATCTTGCTCTGATGGCATTTTAAAAAGCTATACCAATTTTTATGCTTGACAAGTGAGAAAAACAAGTATATACTGTCTTTGCTGGTTCTGTAAAAGGAAAATCAGACTATACCAATTTAAGGAGAAAGCACAGCTGGTCTGTGTCGTATATACTATGTGTGGAATTGTCGGTGTTGTTGGAAACACAAATGCAACTGATATTTTGATTCAAGGGCTTGAAAAGCTTGAATACCGTGGCTATGATTCTGCGGGGATTTTTGTTCTAGGTGGTGCTGAAAATCATCTAGTTAAGGCTGTCGGTCGTATCGCTGAATTGTCTGCTAAGACAGCTGGTGTTGAGGGAACAACTGGTATCGGTCATACTCGTTGGGCGACTCATGGTAAACCAACGGAAGACAATGCTCACCCACATCGCTCTGAGACAGGACGCTTTGTCTTGGTGCACAATGGGGTGATTGAAAACTACCTTGAGATCAAGGAAGAATACCTTGCAGGTCACCACTTCAAGGGGCAGACAGATACTGAAATCGCCGTTCACCTGATTGGAAAATTTGCAGAAGAAAATGGTCTTTCAGTTCTTGAAGCCTTCAAAAAAGCCCTTCACATAATCCGTGGTTCTTATGCTTTTGCCTTGGTTGATTCACAAGATCCTGAAGTCATCTATGTGGCTAAAAATAAATCACCACTTTTGATTGGTCTTGGAAATGGCTACAACATGGTCTGCTCAGATGCTATGGCCATGATTCGTGAGACCAACCAATACATGGAAATTCATGACCAAGAGTTGGTAATCGTTAAGGCTGATAGCGTTGAAGTTCAAGATTATGATGGCAACAGCCGTGAGCGTGCTAGCTACACTGCCGAACTCGATTTGTCAGATATCGGGAAGGGGACTTACCCTTACTACATGCTCAAGGAAATCGATGAGCAACCAACTGTGATGCGTAAACTCATCCAAGCCTACACAGATGAGGCGAGTCAAGTAGTGGTTGATCCAGCTATCATCAAGGCTGTTCAAGATGCAGATCGCATCTACATCCTTGCAGCTGGGACATCTTACCATGCAGGATTTGCTTCTAAGAAAATGTTGGAAGAATTAACGGATACACCAGTTGAACTTGGAATCTCATCTGAGTGGGGTTATGGTATGCCACTTCTCAGCAAGAAACCACTCTTCATCTTTATCAGCCAGTCTGGTGAAACAGCTGACAGCCGTCAGGTTTTGGTCAAGGCCAATGAAATGGGAATTCCAAGCTTGACTGTTACAAACGTGCCAGGTTCAACCCTTTCACGCGAAGCCAACCATACCATGCTCCTTCACGCGGGTCCTGAAATTGCTGTGGCATCAACCAAGGCTTATACAGCGCAAATTGCAGCCCTTGCCTTCCTTGCCAAAGCAGTCGGTGAAGCAAATGGCAATGCTAAAGCGCAAGCCTTTGATCTGATTCGTGAGTTGTCTATCGTAGCTCAGTCTATCGAATCAACTCTTTCTGAGAAAGAAACCATTGATGCCAAGGTTCGTGAACTTCTTGAAACAACTCGCAACGCCTTTTACATCGGACGTGGTCAAGACTACTACGTAGCCATGGAAGCTAGTCTCAAACTCAAAGAGATTTCTTACATCCAATGTGAAGGCTTTGCGGCAGGAGAACTCAAGCACGGAACCATTGCCTTGATTGAAGAAGGAACACCTGTCTTGGCCCTCTTGTCAGATCCAGTCCTTGCCAACCACACTCGTGGAAATATCCAAGAGGTTGCAGCCCGTGGTGCTAAGGTTCTTACCATCGCAGAAGAAAATGTTGCTAAAGAGACCGATGATATCGTCCTTACGACCGTACACCCTTACCTCTCACCAATCTCAATGGTCGTACCAACGCAATTAGTCGCTTACTTTGCAACACTCCACCGTGGCCTTGATGTGGACAAACCGCGTAATCTTGCTAAGTCAGTAACTGTGGAATAAGCTAAGAAAGTCTAGTTGATCTAGGCTTTTTTCTAATGAGCAAATTTATTGAAAATAAAACTAATTAGTGATAAAATACCCTAAAACTAAAAGAGATAGCGAGGAAACAGGATGGTAGAATTAGGAATTTCAACATTTGGGGAAACAACAGCTCTGGAAGGGACTGGACAGATTTACAGTCATGATGAGCGCATTCGTCAGCTGGTGGCAGAGATAGAGCTGGCTGATAAGGTTGGTTTGGATGTGTACGGGATTGGGGAGCATCATCGGGAGGACTTTGCGGTATCGGCGCCAGAGATTGTTCTTGCAGCTGGGGCAGTCAATACCAAGAAAATCCGTTTGACCAGTGCAGTCAGCATTCTCTCGAGTATGGATCCAATTCGCTTGTTCCAACAATATGCCACCATCGATGCGGTGTCAAATGGACGTGCAGAGATCATGGCTGGGCGTGGTTCATTCACCGAGTCTTTCCCACTGTTTGGTTATGACTTGAAAGACTATGAAGCTCTCTTTGATGAAAAGTTAGATCTGCTTCAGTTGGCAAATGAAAGCACCAAAGTGAACTGGCAGGGGCAATTGACTCAAAGCATTGCTGGAAAAGAAGTCTATCCTCGTCCTGTTCGGGACAAATTGCCATTGTGGGTGGCGACAGGTGGTCATGTAGAGTCAACAGTGAAGATTGCTCAGATGGGGTTGCCGATTGTCTATGCCATTATCGGTGGTAATCCGCGCTACTTCAAGAAATTGATTCAAGCTTATCGTGAGATTGGTAGGGAAGTCGGTCATGCTGAAAAAGACCTGAAAGTGGGCGCTCATTCTTGGGGCTGGATTGCTGAAGATGGCGAGCAGGCTGTAAAAGATTATTTCTATCCGACCAAGCAAGTGGTGGATGCGATTTCCAAGGACCGTCCACACTGGCAGGAGTTGACCTATGAGCAATATTTGGAGCAAGTTGGTCCAAATGGAGCCATGTTTGTGGGAAATCCAGACCAGGTGGCAGAAAAATTGATTCGCATGATTGAGGATTTAGACTTAGACCGTTTCATGCTCCATCTACCGCTTGGTTCTATGCCACATGATCAAGTTTTGAGAGCTATTGAAC
>CAJPRB010000017.1:0-17466 GCA_905372925.1 uncultured Streptococcus sp. | reverse complement strand
CATAACATGATACCTCTTTTAAGCGTTTTCAACTATTATAACAAAATTTACCTTACATTTCAGTACCTTTGCTCCATTTTTGAAAATTTTCTTTGAATTTCAATAGTGCAGCTGGATCTTGCAGACTGGTCAAAGGATAGACAAATGGTTCTATTTCCTTGTCTCTTTTCTTCTGTAAGACAAAAATACTTTTAGCCTGATTAGCCGTTGAAAAAATATCCTCTGGTAAGGCGATGATAGCAGCCAGACTGACTTCGTATTTGAGCCACCCTTTTAATAAGTCACTTTGAGGACTTGTCAATAAATTACTCGGAGCTAGAAAAATAGCATAGCCATCTGATTTGAGATACTTGAGACCTTGCTCCATGAGCAAATGGTGGGCATAGGTATGCTCTTGGCTAGAAGCCACTTGATAGCGTGAAGCGATGGCATCGTCTGGGTAATAGCCAACAGGCAAGTCGCTGATGACCACATCGCTTTCTTTAAGCATTTGCGGACGAACGGCATCGCCTTGAACAAATCCAGCCTGCAAACCAATCACATCTGCCATACTAGCTGCCAAATCAATCAGCAAGTCATCCACTTCGATTCCCAAGTAATCCACTTTTTTAGCAAGAGAAGTCAAGAAAGTAGCCCCCAAAATTCCCATGCCAGAACCTATCTCGAGGATACTAATTTCCTCTTGATCAAGCAATTCTTCCACAACAAGTACAAAGAGGAGGGAAATGGCATCTGGTGTAAACTGGTGATTGGCCTGTAAAGGCTCCGTTTGTCCTGCCTTCATCAAGAGAAACTGGTAGGTCTTGAGCCACTCTTCCTTACGAAGTGCTAGGCGCTTAAGGGCTTGATTGTTCTCCTTTACCTGTTCTAGCTCGGTCTCACCATCCAGGTAGATGCTATTTTGCTCTACCAAAGCATCATAAAAGTTGGTCACCAAATCACTTTGGATGACTTGGACATTCTCTAATAAATACGTATAAGCTTGTTCAATTTTTTCAAAATCCATGTTCCTATTTTATCAAATTTCCCCTATTTTTTCCATCTGAAGAAAAAAATCACTGCTTTAGTCAGCGAGTGATTTTTGGGCTACAGTTAAAAAGAGCTCTGCGTAGTTTCCTAGGAAAAGACCTTCTGCACTGTACAGAATCTGACTGTCAATGCTCGAAAAACCAAACTGGGCGAGCTTGGTTTCCAGTTCAGTCAATTCAAAGCCGTGATGGTTGGTATCTGTCTTGACAAAGTCAGCAATGAGGACTTGCCCATTCTCCCTAAGGTGACGGTGAAACATGGCAAGAGTCATGTCTAGATCAGGCATATGATGAAGAACCCGACTGACTACAATTAGGTCAAATTGTTGCTCCAAGGGATTCACCAGTAAATCCTGCTCCAAAAACTGGATATTCTTGATGTCTTGTTGCTCTGCTTTCAAACGGGCTTGCTCCAGCATTTTCTCCGAGATATCTACAAGAGTAACCGACTTGGCCTGCTTGGATAGGGGCAAGGCTAATAGACCCGTCCCACCGCCAAAGTCCAATATTTCCTTGTCTGATAGAAGTTCTATCTGTTTTTCAACTGCTTGACAAACCAAATTTGCAAGAAAGATATTTTTGGGCGAATCAAAGCTTTCTGCTTTGTGATTAAAATCATGTTTCATGCTTTTAGTTTAACACAAAGTAGTTGAATTGACTAGGAATTGTCTTTCTTGTCTTTCGATGCTTTCTGATTGGTTTGCTCACTTGAGTTAGTTAATGATTGTTTCTCCGTATCTGTTTTCTTTTCCTTGGTTTTCATCGGAGGAAAGAGAAATTCATAGTTGCCCTTATTCATACGAACACTTGTTGCAAAACCAGTTTTCGTATTTTGATAAGTGACTTTTCCTAAGTTGAAGACTCGTTCCCCACTTTCTTGCTCAGCCTTATCTTTACTTCGCTTGGCCATGGCAAAAGCAACCAACTTTTCTTTGTTTAGGGCAAAGTCTTTGTGATGGGCTACTTGCCGATTCAAATAAAACTGCGACAAAAGACTAAAGATAGCTACCATGGTGACTGCATATAGGAGAACACCTGCCTTAACTTTTTGCTTTTTCCACACGATAGATGAACTCCCTTTCTAAGCCTTTTTGAAATTGGAAGCGAAAGCGAACCAATTGATTTTCCTCTGTAATCTGAGCGAATTTAAGTCCATAAACCATAGGCTGATAGCCCCGGCCACTGCTATCGGTTTTCCGAAAGTCGTCCGATTTAGACTTGCCCATAGCGATATCTTTGCCATCTTGCTTCACATAGAGGCGATTGCCTTCCACCTTTTCGAACTGCGAACGCTCTAACTCCGTCTCCAGCTGATCCACAAACAAGAGCCACTCTTTTTGCTCGCTTTGCTGCTGGTAACGAACTTCTGAAATGAGGAGCTGACTCATAGCTTGAAAAAGGAGTAAGCCTCCGCTAATGACGATAAGGGCAATCAGAGATTCTAAAAGAGTGAACGCTCTTACCTTACTGCTCTTTAAGGTCGAGCAACTTCTCTGAACCATGGTAGACCTCCAATCCTTTTTCACTAGCAAACACCTGGATCTCCACTCCATTTACCTTTACCTGATTTTGACCTGTTTGCAGAGCCATCTTAACCACACGTAAGACCTCCTCTTTTTGCAAGATTTCTGCCTCTTCTTGTCTATTTTTCTGAATTTGTCCCAAGAGGAGGGTTGCAATACTGGCAAATATGGCTAGCGCTACTACTGCTTCTAGTAAGATCACTGCCTTAATTTTTAGTTTCCTTAATGCGTTTAATTTTTCCATTTCCTAAATATAATTGATAGCGAATCGCTCCTTTGCTGGTCTGAAATTCAACCTTAGCCAGGGACGAATTGCCCCCAGCTCGATCAAAGTGAATCGTCTGTCCTGATGGTGCCTGAATTCCTTTAGGAACTGTCAACTTTTGACTGCCATTGCTGATTGTCTGTCCGTCTAAGTTCAAGCTGGTCTTTTGCTGACTTGCTAGACTGCGTTTTTGAGTTTCCCGATAGAGTTCTTCAAATTCCATAAAGAAAATCTGCTCCTCTACCGCTGCAAAACTGGACTGGACTGAACCAGACAAGCCCAAAGCAATGATACTCACAAGCCCTAAAACCAAGAGACTTTCCAGCATGGTAAAGGCCTTAATCCGCAACAGTTTGACTTGTTTTTTGTTTTGCATGGTATTCTTTATAAGCCTTAGCTTGCTCAGCTGTGATACGGCCGTCCGCCTGTAATTTACTTAGACTCGCATCTTCATTCTTATCCAGACTATAGAGTTCTGCCTGACTTTCCACCACCTTAACAACAGCAGCTTTTCCTTTGTCATCTACGGCATCCTTTTGCTTGGTCAAATTGGGCACAAAGAGCAAGAGAAGAACGCTGATGATTAAAAGGACCACCAACATTTCCACGAGAGTAAAGGCTTTCGCCTTGGCTTTTTTCAAATTTGTCATAAGTTTTTTCATTTTAAAAATTTACCTCCATATTTTGATACATGGGCATGAGCATTGCCGCATAAAGTAAAACGATAATTAGGGCCACAAAGATAAAGACCAGTGGCTGCACCAAATTCATGGTGCGGTTGACTCGGGTAAAAAAGGCTTCCCAAGTTTTTTCTGCATAGATTTCCAACTCACTCCCCAGCTTGGACTTGACTTCTCCATACTCGATGATGAGACTTAACTCCCTCTTAAAAAATGGATAAGTCGCTATAGTCTGAGAAAATTCCTGACCATTTTGCAGGGATTGAGCTAGATCTTGACCGATTTCTTTAAAGAGCTGGGAACCTTGTTCCTGCATGATCTGAAAAATCTGCGTCAGCTCCATTCCCTGCGAAATCATATTGCCCCATTCACGCGCATAATAGGCTGTCAGATAGGTTTGGACAAAGATTCCTAAGAAGGGAATCCGTGCTAGCATCGAAAAGACCCGCATCTTGGAACTTCTTTTGTAGAAAGTGAGGGCTAAAAGTAGGGACAGAGAGCAAACCAACACTAGTCCCAGAAAAATTTGTGGCAGATTGCCGATGATTTGGGTGGCGATATTGCTACTGTCCAGTTGAGGTAGCAAATAGTTTCTCAACCCCAGCATGATTAGCAGGAGAAATCCCAGCAAAATCAGGGGATAAGTCGCCACTTCGATTAACTTTTTCTTGACCTTGGCTAAATTATCCAGATATTCTTCTATCTTTCCCAAACTCAGATGAAGATTCCCGTGCACCTCAGCTAGGGATAACTGGGTCACAATAGCACTTGAAAAACCCAAACTGTCCATCATCTCTGAGAAGGATTTTCCTTGAGACAAGCCTTGGTGCATCTGGGCCACATAGTCCTTTTCCAGCAAGGCACTTCTCCCTAAGAAAGAAATAATTTCCACCAAATGAAAGCCACTGGAAAAAAGGTTGTTAAACAGAGTGATGATTTTCTTCTGCTTAGCTGTAGCTAATTTTTTCCGTTTCAGCCTGAAGACTTGTGATATGTCCATCTTTAAGAAGCTGGTCAATCTGTTCATTCCAGCTAGTTGGTTGGTGTTCTTGATAGTCTTTGTTTGCAAAGTCAACGATTCCTCCTCCCCCGATTAATCTCTGGTAGCAGACGCCTTGCAGAACGACTGCCAATTCCTCCTCACTCACACCCAACTCCAACAGGCGTTCATAAACACCTCGGATACTCTTGGCATGAATGGTTGAAAAGACTGTCGCCCCTGTCAAACTGGCTCTGACCACTGCACGCGCTGTCTCGCTGTCACGAATTTCTCCGATAATCAAGAGGTCAGGACGATGTCGAAGAGACAGCTTAATCAGATTTTCATAGGTCAAGCCAATCGCCTCATTTAACTGCAACTGGAGCATCTCTTCCTGCTTGATCTCGACAGGATCTTCGATAGACATGACTTGCTGTCCCTTAAAAAGAGACTTGGCTAATTCGTGCATCAGCGTCGTCTTGCCACTTCCGACTGGACCTGCAAATAGATAGAGCCCCCTTTGCCTGTACTGCTTGCCCAGTTCTCCAATATCCTGAAACCAGAAATGCAGATCCTGCTCCTCATCGTGCAACAAACGAATAACCAAACTCTCATGTCCCCGATAATCTCCCACGGTGGACAAACGCAGTGAAGAAACCTTTTCGTCATACTGATAATCACAAGAACCCAGCTGACTACGACGCTTTTCTCCTACATTCATCCCAGCCACAAACTTGAAATGACTAATCACAGCAGCAAATTTTTCGAAATCATAACAACCGATTTTACATCTTTCGTCTCCCACTCTCATATGGAGTTCATACGCATCTAATTTAGGAACAAAATAAATGTCTTGTGCACCTTTCTTCCTAGCCGAACGAATGATCTCTTGTGCGATTTCTTGAACCATACTTACCTCCTCACCTATACTATTCGAAAAAATTGTAAAAAATAAAAAGCAACTTTTAAAAGTTACTTTTTATCTCAATTTCATGCGGCAAGAACGGTGTTTTTCTTGACCTGTTTGTTTTTCATAACCTGGACGTAGCTTTTCATCAGGGATAACTTGCCCATCCTGTAAAAGAGCCAAAGAATGATACTGCTGCAAATACTCATCACACTCATCACACCAACGTTGATCTGCAGGATCCCAAAAAATAGTCATCAAATCACTCCGACTCTTATAAAGAGGATTCTTCTTTTCCAGCTCAAACCAGCATAACTTATAATATTTTAGAGCATCATAATACTTGTTAAAAGAGCGACTCATAATGACATCTTTTTCCCAACCTTCTATGAACCACCACGGTTCAAAGTCCCCATACATTTCTATAACACGATACATTTTCACTATTTCCTTTGTACCGTATATTATAACGAATTTTCTAGAACAATGAAAGGATTTTGCTTCATTATAGAACAATCTTCTAGCTTTCTGAAGATACCTCTGAATAGAAAAGCAAAGGCTGAGTCATCACAGCCTCTGCTTTTTATTATGCTTGATAACGTTTCACACCATCTAGGTAGGTTGCTACCAATTCCAAATCTTTATCTAGTACGATAAAGTCAGCGTCATAACCCTCGCGGATTTGACCACAGACATCGTCAATGTGAACAGATTTTGCTGGGTTGAGGCTGGCCATCATGACTGCTTCATGCGGATTCGCAATGCCCCATTCGACCACATTCTTCAAACCATCTTTGAGTTTGAGAATAGAACCCGCTAAGTTGCCTGTCGATTTGAGGCGTGCAGTTCCATTGGCAACCACTACCGGGAATTCTCCCAACATGTAGTCACCGTCTTCCAAGCCACCAGCTGTCATACAGTCTGTGATAAGGGCGATATTTTCAGTTCCTTTTTGTTTGAGCAAAATATCACAGGCCTTTGGATCTACGTGGTGACCGTCACAAATCAATTCTGCGTAAGTATGTGGCAATTCATACATGGCTCCCACCATACCGAGCTCACGGTGAGTCAACCCACGCATTCCGTTGTAGGCATGTACCCAAACGCTTGCTCCAGCATCGACTGCTTTTTTAGCTTCATCAAAAGTCGCATTTGAGTGTCCAAGAGCAACAGTCACACCTTCGCCCGTAATCGTACGAACAAAGTCTTCTACACCTTCACGTTCTGGCGCAAGGGCAATTTTATTGAGCAAGCCATTGGCTGCTTTTTGCCAAGCACGAAATTCATCCATACGAGGATCCTTCATGTAGGCAGGGTTTTGAGCTCCTTTGTATTTCTCTGTGAAATAAGGCCCTTCAAAATAGATCCCACGAATCTTGGCTCCACTTGCTTCCTGATAACGAGCACCGATATTTTCAGTTACCGCAAGCAACTGCTCATAAGAGGAAGTCAACGTCGTTGGCAAGAAGCTCGTTACTCCCATGCTGAGGAGCCCTTCACTCATGGTATGAAGGGTTCCTTCGATGTTATTATCCATGACATCGACACCACCAAATCCATGAATGTGGGTATCCACAAGTCCTGGAGCAATGCTGTAGCCTGTATAGTCAATCACCTCAGCACCTTCAGGAATCTGTTCTACGTGTTTGCCAAACTTGCCATCCACAAGTTCCAAGTAACCGCCACGACGAACTCCGTGTGGGTAGAAAAACTGATCCGCTTTAATATAATTAGGCATAATGATAACCTCCTTGATAGATTGTTTCTAGAATTTATTATGTCAATTACATTATAAACCTTTCTTTTTCATTTGTAAATGGTATAGACCTATTTTCTAGAGATATTTTAAAAGAGCTGGATTTCTCCAACTCTTTGATCTTATTTTGATTTCACAGGCAGTTCTTGAGCAGCCTTGACAGCAGCTGCAATCGTCTCTGCGTAAAGTTTAGCACCTTCTTCAATCATGTTGCTATCATTCCCAAAGTGGACTTGGTCGGTTCCAGCCCAGATTTCAGGGTGCTCCTTGGCAACTTTATTCCAGTCAGCGATGTTCACGTAAGGATTCTTTTCAGCTAATTCCCGTGCATAAGCCGCATACTGCTCCACTGATGTGTAAGTCTCCTTACTCTTATCTCCCTCATAAGGTGTCACCAGTATCAGATGGTGTCCTTTCGGTAGATTGTTCACGATGCTGTCCAAGTCATTCTTATAGCCTTCAGGATTATTGACTCCCGTTGCAATGACAACTGTTTTTAGCAGCGCCTTGTTCTGACTGTTATTGAGCATAATATCGTTGGCTTGCTTGGTCGTTCGACTAACCTGGGCATTGATATTTGCTTCAGGAAGTGCCTCTTGTAAGGCTGTATTGGCACGCAAGGCTACCGAATCTCCAATCAAGGTGGTTCCCTCAGAAATTCCAAGTCGGCTAGCCTCTGCTTGCTCAGCCAATTTCTTCATCTGATCCAGGTTGGTTTGGGCTTGTTTAAAACCATTCACCATCAAGTCTGTTTCAAAAGCTCCAACTTGGGGAGCCACAGTTATGATAGTCAAGGTAATCAAGGTAAGAATGCCAGCACCACCAGCACTAATTGGTTTAATATGAGATAATCGACTAATCTTCCGTATTAAAGGATTGGTCTTACCGGCAATCAATGGCTCTATAATATAGAAGGATAGGATAGCAAAGAAATAAGAAAAGATGATTGTCAGAATAACAGCAGGCAGATTGCTCATCAACTGAGAAAAGATAATATAAAAAGGCCAGTGGAAGAGATAAACCGCATAGCTGGTATCCGCTAGAAAGGTGATTATCCGAGGTTCTTGTATCTCAGGCGTTTTCTCATGCAAGACACGCGCAGCAAAAATCATGGTCACAGCCGCTAAACTTGCCAGTAAGAAACCGAATAGATAAGCAAACAGGTAGGTGAACTTGACAAAGAAAGTCAAGAGCACTAATACCAAAAGACCTGCAGCAAACACCAGTAGATTTTGACGAAGATCCCACGTCCGGTCAAACTGCTTGACTAAATCGCTCGTTTGACGAACCCCCACAACTGTCGCCAAAATGCTTCCTAAAAAGAAGGGATAGACATGGGTCAAACTTGAAAAGTAGACAGACGAATGGGAACTAACCATTAGACTACCAATAAACATGGAGAAAAAGCTAATGATGAAAGCTCCCGTAGAAAGAAGAAATACCATCCCTCTCAATTGACTACTAGATTTTGAACGTTTCGATAAGAACCAAACCGCTAAGCCCCAAAGAATATAGTAGTGAACCTCAACGGCTAGACTCCAGTTGTGAACAAAGAGATGCGGAATGAACTGGGATTCATAACTGCCCCCTGTTAACATTTCGTAGAAGTTGGTCATAAAACCGAAAACTCCAGCAATCTGACCGCCAATTCCAGCAACATAGTCTTGGCGAACTAGGAGGGTAAAGGGCATGGTCACCAAAACCATCAGAACCACAGGTGGTACGATGCGGTAAAACCGTCTCTTAAAAAAGCCCAGCAAATCAATCTGGCGTTTTTTCCCAAATTCTTCTAAAAGGAGGGCAGTGATCAAAAATCCTGAAAAAGTGAAAAAGACATCTACCCCAAAGAAGCCTCCAGGAAAGATTGTTTGAAAGAAGTGGTACAAGAGCACCAAAAGTAAACCTGTAATCCTAATCAAGGAAAACCATTTAATACGCATACGAGTTTATTCCCCACTCAATTAGATCTTAAAAACATCTAATTTTTATTCCATAATACACCTTATTTTATCAAAAAAAGAAGAAAAATCCTAAGAGAAAACTTAGGATTTTGGCATTCTAATTTTACACTTTAAAAATTGCGTCCTGACTTGTTGTAGCCATATTTTTCCACAAAATACTCACGGAATTCCAAGAGATTGTCATCCATGATGGCTTGACGGACCTGCTTCATCAGGTTGAGCAAGAAGTAGAGATTGTGGTAGCTAGTCAAGCGGATACCGAAGGTTTCGTCAGCCTTGAGCAGGTGGCGAAGGTAAGCGCGTGTATAGTTCTTACATGTATAGCAATCACACTCAGGATCCAGTGGCGTAAAGTCCTCAGCAAACTGGGCATTCTTGACAACCAAACGCCCTTGGCTGGTCATACAAGTTCCGTTACGAGCGATACGAGTCGGCAAGACACAGTCAAACATATCCACCCCACGAATGACCCCATCAATCAAGCTATCTGGTGCTCCCACACCCATCAAATAGCGAGGTTTGTTTTCTGGGAGAAGTTGGGTTGTGAAATCCAAGACTGCATTCATTTCCTCGTGAGTTTCTCCTACTGCCAAACCACCTATAGAGTAACCTGGGAAGTCCATACTGACAAGGTCATGAGCTGACTGACGGCGAAGGTCTTCAAATCCCGCGCCCTGCACAATCCCAAACAAACCTTGATCCTGTGGGCGACGGTGAGCCTTCAAGCCACGTTCGGCCCAACGACTGGTACGCTCGATGGATTTCTTAACGTAGTCGTAAGGTTGATAAAACTGAGGACATTCATCAAAAGACATCATGATATCTGAGCCTAGATTGTTCTGAATAGAAATAGCCTTTTCTGGCGATAGGAACATCTTGGAACCATTGAGATGGTTTTTAAAGGTTACCCCTTCTTCGGTGATATTTCGGCTATCTGCTAGGGAATAAACCTGAAAACCACCACTATCTGTCAAAATAGGCTGGTCCCAGTTCATAAATTTGTGGAGACCACCTGCGCGTGCGATGAGTTCATCTCCAGGACGAAGCCAGAGATGATAAGTATTGGACAGGATAATCCCTGATCCCATCTCCTTCAACTCCTCTGGTGACTGGGTTTTAACAGTGGCTTGGGTCCCAACTGGCATAAACATAGGCGTTGGAAAAGTACCGTGCGGGGTGATGATTTCTCCCAGACGAGCTCCCGTGTGTTTTTCTTTCTTAATCAAACGGTATTTGATTGGTGAATCTGACATTTTTTACCTCCGAAACTGGGAAAAACAGTCCCAGTTCATACTTTGTGCCCAAGGGCATACCGTATGATTTTATCAAAAAAAGCTGGAACTGTCACGAACTATGGTATAATGAAAGAATGAAATACCAAAAAATTGATTTAAAAACTATTCGTCTGCAGACTAGGCAATTTCAGGCTGAGAATCCCCGCCTCTTTCTCGTCTATCTCTTACCTAGCATACTGGTCATCTTATCAGGCTTTCTCAACCCCTTGGCTCGTCTCCAAGAAAGTGTTTTAGAGCAATCCTTTTTCAGCATGCTGGCACAAGTGCTCCAAGCCTATCTCTTTCCGCTAGTGGTTTCTTTTATAAGCACGATTTTTCTAGCAGGTGCTGCTTTTGCAACACTCCGACTCCTCAAGGATCCTGATACAGAACTCTCAGTAAAATCAAGCCTGGCCCTCTTTGCTGAAGAGCGCTTCTCGCAAACCTTCCTAACTCTGCTCCTCAAACGTTTCTACCTCTTTTTATGGAGCATTCCAAACTTAGTAGGCGTTTATTTTCTCTTTTATAGCAATCTCTTGGCTCGGAGATTTGTCGCCCTACATCCTGAATTTCCAAAACTAGACCTCTCATCCGTTGAAACCGAGCAATTCCTTATGGCCTTTGGCCTCTACTTTTTCGCGAGCCTCATCTTGATGATTGTGGGCAATCTCCTCTACGTACCGCAACATTATGCTTACTCGCAGGTAGAATTCCTCCTCTGCGACACTCTGGATTTAGGACAGGCTAAACCCCGTCAAATCCTGAAAACCAGCCGTTTCTTGATAAAAAGATACAAGTTTCAACGCTTTCTCCTCGACTTACAACTACTCCCTTGGTACTTCCTCAACTGGATTACCTTTGGGATTGCTAGTTTTTCAATCCTTCCCTATATCCAGAGCAGCCAAATCATTTTCTATCGAACTTTACTCGCTCTCAAACGCCGAAAAATATAAACTTTCTACTATCTCAAAAAAATCAGCACTTTCTAAAGAAGGTGCTGATTTCAGTTATTTTTAAAATATAATGGAGAAACTCCTGTAACAGGACTAAGGAGCTTATTCACAACAAAGAAAGAATCACATGCTGTCCATTTACCCTACCAAGGCCACATTTTCTATACTTCCTTCAATATCTGCTCTGACTTCTACCGCATGCCCAGCAAAAATATCTTCTTTATCTCCATAATAAAGAGTCAAATCCCCCGCTTCGCTGATAGACAGTTCCCCCAGATACAAAGAATTATAAAAATAGTCCTCTGTTAATACTTCGGCATCTCCGTCTGAAGCTAGCCAGTCTTCTGCTGTTTCCCACATCTCTTTTACTATAACGTCTCGGATTTCAGAGTCTCTTCGGTCAATATCTCCGACAAATGTTTTCAAGTAGCCAAATGATTTTGGTGGTAAGCTGGCATCTTCATTTGCATCCAACATCACGCTAACCTTGCTTCCCGCAAGATCCATACTTCCCTCAAACCATGAATAAGTCCTATTTAAAGTGAATTCGCCTATAGAATCTTTGATGACGACTGGTTTAACATATTCTGCAATCAGAGCCTCTAATCTACTATCCGACTGCCCATCTTCAATGTATTCCAGCAGACGATAACAGTTATTCGCTACTGCTGCCATATAAGGTTCTAATTGCCTTTGTGGTCTTTTCTGACATTTGATGTGATGAATCTGATAGGGCTCGAAACTATAGCTATAGAGCAAGCCCTTTTCTTCATATTCCTCTGGACTCACCAACCACTCCAAACGTCCCTCTGTTTTCGAGAACTCCTTTGTCTCCACATTCACACTTGCTACAAAATGAACCGAAGGCAACTTCCATCCATTCTTTAAAACAGCCGCGCCTCCCACATTTTGTAAGGTGATAATCAAGAGTTCAACGACTTCACCACAAAATTCTTTTTCAAAGTCATCAATGGTTTTCTCAAATGTTTTTTTCAAACTATTCATCATAGTGTTCTCACCTTCTACTAAAATAAAAATACTTGATTTTCAGCCAACTTCAGTTTGATTATAGCATAAATTTGAAAACATTTTGACTTAGAATAACAAAAAGAAGCCTCAACCTTATGAGTTTTCAGCTTCTTTTTCTATTAGTTCATTGAAACGTGAACGTGGTCATAGTGGTTTTCGGTTACGCTACCACGGTCTGGCATTGGATTCCATGTGTAGGCTGGTCCATATTTGCTATCATATGGAGCGTAGAAACGTTGCTTCCAGATGATATAGTTGATACCACGGCTAGCCATATTTTGAACCGCGTATTCCGCGATTTGATCACCAAGTGCTGAACTCACTGGGACCATAAAGTCGATGGCCAATCCTTTACCATGGTCTCCACTGTCACCAGGACGGTAGCCGCTAAAGGATGTAATTCCAAACAAATTGGCAATTTCTTCTTTAAAGGCTGCAGTTTGTGGTTGAAGACCAGCGTTCTCAGACTTGGCTACAGCAAGTCCTGCATAGTCAGGAGCTGCTGGAGCTGAATAAGTTCTTGAAGGAGTTTGACTTTGCTCTGCTTGATAAGTCGAAGTTGCAGTCTCAGAAATTGCTGTTGATGCCGCTGTTTCTTCTGTTGCACTTGTTCCTGTTGTATCAGCAGGCGTTTCAGTTGCTGGAGCAGCTGCTACTGGTGCTTCTGCTGGAGTAGTCGCTTGAGGAGCTTCTTCTTCAACTGGACGAGTTGTTTCAGCTGTTTCTTCAGCTACAGATGTTTCTGTAGATGGTGTCTCTTCAGCAACTGTCGCTGTCTCAGAAACTTCTGAACTTGGCGCTACTTCTGCTGGTTTTTCAGTCTCTGTTGCAGTTGGAGCTTCCTCAATTGGTTGAGAAAGATCTTCTACTTGAACTGTTTGTTCATCGACTGTCACTTGATTGGTCGTCAAATCAGCTGTCGCAGTCGTCGCTTCTTCGCTAGCATCTGCTTGAGGAGTTTGGATCTCGACTTCCGTCACCTCTTCTGCCTCATTGACAGTTGTAGTGAGGACAGTATCTGGGAAGATCAAGTCCATATTGGTGATTTTGTTCAAATTAGCAAGAACGGTCACATCTACTCCCAAAGCTTCTGCAATCGTGCTCAAGGTATCACCATACTGAACTGTATAGCTGTTTTTGTTCTCGTTTTTCGTCACGTCATTTTGGATTTGCTCAACAGTACGTGCTGTCCATGCAATTTCTTCCGCTTGAGTTGCCAATGCTGGCGCAAAAGACAAGGCTACTGTTGAGGCTAAAATAATTCTTTTCTTCATTCGTTCATATTCCTTTCAAATGAGTACCTGTCTATCATAACACAAAAAAAGCTGAAAAAAAGCCCTCTCGGGCCTATTTAATAGAACTGTCTATTCCTTGTAACAAACTCGATTACTTGAAATAGTTTGTTAGCTTTCTGTCACGCGACTGACACAATTTTTTTATTGCTCAGCACCAAAAATGCGGGGAATATCTGCCAGTGCTTGAATCCTGTGATTCCCTTCATAAGAAGACTCTAAAAAGTTGATGCTTTGAAGACCACTATTCTGGGCAAATTCCACATCCAAAATCCGATCCCCTATATAATAGGTGGCCCTAGGATCCAACTTATACTTGTCTAGCAGATAGTTAGCCGCTTCTGGATTAGGCTTGCGCGTAAAGCCACTCTGACTGGTTAAAATCTCTTTGAAATAGGATTCCAACCCCAAGTCTCTTAGAATAGCGAAAGCATTGTCCCCCTTATGAGTATAGACAAACTGCTGAATTCCTGCTTGGTCTGCCCAAGCTAGCACTTCACGCGCATCTGGCATCAAAACTACCTGGGCATTCTTCTCAGACAGGCTCTGGGCACGCACCTGATTGAGCACTTCCGCATCCAGATTTCTCTCTTCTGCCACCTGCTCCAGCAAATCCTGCACCGAAAATTTGAGGATAAACTCTCTCACTTTTTCCTTATCATAAGGAATAGCAAACTGACCAAAAGTCTCCTCAATCCCTGACAAAATCGCTTCGTAAGAATCCAATAAAGTCCCGTCTAAATCCCAAATAAAAGCTGTTTTTTGCATCTCCTATCCTTTCAAGCTCATATAACGCTGGTAACGGTAACGTAGAAATAACCAGCGAAAACCATTATCCAAGAGAGTCCCTGTCCAAATACCAGGCAAGCCCCAACCAAGAACAAGCCCCATCAGATAGGCTGTCCCTATGCGGATACACCACATCCCAATACTTGTCGCATAAAAGGGAAGTCGAGCATTCCCCAAACCCTGCCAAACTGCAGTATAGATGACTGTCCCTGTCGCCATGGGGGTTCCTAGTAGGGAGAACAGTGCCACCAAAACGCTCGCTTCGACCGCTACAGGATCGGTCGTATAGAGATGAGTCAATGGTGTCCCTAAGGCATAGATACTGAGAGTTAAGGGCAACATGAGAAGCAGAGAAAGCCAAAAGGTTTGTTTGCTCAAATCATCTACTCTTTCCCAGTTATCTTCTCCAACTGCTCGAGCTACCTGCATGACCGTCGCTGTAGCGACGCCAAAGGCAGGCATATAGTTGAACTGGGTCAAAACTTCTCCGACTGCATTCCCCGCTACTGCCTCCGTCCCAAAAGAGACGACCAAGGCAATGATCACTACATCTCCAGCCCTCATCATGAGGCGCTCTCCTGCTGCTGGTAAAGCCAAGGTCAGTAAGTCTTTATCTAGTCCAAAAGTCGGTTTCGTATAAGGTAGCTTTAATTGCGACCATAAAATCACAAGACCAACTAAACGAGACAGAATAGTCCCCCAAGCAACACCCGCTATGCCCATATCAAGGACAAAAATAGCTAGACTTGAAAAAAGAATATTCAAGGCATTGGATAACAGACTCACATAGAGGGGTAGACGCGGATTATGCGTTGCACGAATCAAGGCGCCTAGACTCGTCATCAAGCCCAAAAGAACAATCGATCCACCTACCAAAGATAGGTAGAGCCCACCACTCTCAGCCACCTCCTGCTCAGTTCCCAAAAGTCCTATCATCTCTTGCCCAGCAAAGAGTGATAAGGCGCCTAAAAGTGCACTCAGCAATAGGGTTATCTTGAGAGCCTCTGTCACGTGATAAGCCAACTTGGACTGATCTTTCTGCCCCAAACTTTTTGAAATAACGCTGGAAATAGCAGCTCCTAGAGCGATAAAAATCGCTTGGTAAATGGTGATAATATTGCCAGCAACTGAAACACCTGAAATAGCTATCAGTCCCAAGTGAGCGACCAAGTAACTGTCCACCATTCCCATGAGCATCTGTAAAAAGTTTTCACCCATGGCTGGCAATGCAATATTAAGAATGTCTTTATTTTTCTTAAACAATCCTTCCTCCTGATGAAAAGAAACTCAGTTGGTTTCCCAACCGAGTTTACTCTCTCTGCCTTAAAGTCCTAGATAAGCCTCAACCGCTGCTTGCATGTCAGCAGCTGCTACTGTTGTTTTATGACGAACCGGAGCTGTTTCAAGGCCATCAACCGCTGGTGGCACTGCCACTCCTGAGATTTCATGTAGTTGAGCCAAGGCTTCAAAGTCTGTCAAGCCTGCTTTCCCTGTCACAGCTTCTACGGCAACCACTGGGAACTTGTATGGACTAGCTGTTGAAGCAATCACTGTCTTAGTCGCATCGCCAGTAGCCACTTGGTATTTTCTATAAACAGCTGAGGCAACCGCCGTATGTGGGTCCTCGATATAGGCGTCTGTTTGATAAACACGTTTAATTTCTGCCGCAGTTTCTTCCTCAGTCGCATATTCAGCTGCAAAGAGTTCCAGAATCGCTGCATCAAAGTCTGTCAATTCATATTGTCCTTGTGTACTCAAGGCATTCATGAGTTCAGCTGTCTTAACCGCATCATTCCCCAAAAGATGGAAAATTAAACGCTCCAAGTTTGAAGATACCAAGATATCCATAGATGGACTAGTTGTTACTTTAAACTCACGTTTCTTGTCATAGACACAGGTTTTAAAGAAATCTGTCAAGACATTGTTATCATTTGAAGCACAGATCAATTTGCCGACTGGTAGACCGATTTGCTTAGCGTAAAAGGCAGCCAAGATATTTCCAAAATTTCCTGTCGGTACTGTGAAGTTGACCTTATCACCAGCCACAATCTCACCAGACTTGACCAACTGAGCGTAAGCATAGACATAATAAACAATCTGTGGTACCAAACGACCAATGTTCATAGAGTTAGCTGATGAAAATTGCAGTTTATTGGCAGCCAACTTTTCACGAAGAGCTACATCGTTGAACATGTGCTTCACATTGGTTTGCGCATCATCAAAGTTTCCATCGATAGCGATAACATGAGTATTGTCGCCAGTCTGAGTAGTCATTTGCAACTCTTGTACCTTGCTGACACCATCTTTTGGATAAAAAACGATAATCTCAGTACCAGGTACATCCGCAAACCCTGCCATAGCAGCTTTTCCAGTATCACCAGATGTCGCTGTCAAAATGACAATCTTGTTCTCTAAACCATGCTTTTTAGCGGCTGTCGTCATAAAGTATGGCAAGATAGACAAGGCCATATCCTTAAAGGCAATCGTTGAACCATGGAACAATTCCAAGTTGTATTGCCCATCCAGTTTCACCAATGGCGCAATAGCTGGAGTATCAAACTTGCTATCGTAGGCATTGTTGATACAGTAGTCCAACTCCTCTGCAGTAAAGTCATCTAAAAATGCTGACAAAACTAACTTAGCAACTTCCTGGTAAGAAGCATCTTTCAATTTTTCAAAGTCCAAATCTACCTTTGGATAAGTAAGCGGTGTAAACAAACCACCATCCAACGCCAAACCTTGCAAAATAGCTTGGCTGGCAGTTACTGTATTGTTGGCATCACGCGTTGATTGATAAACTAATGTCATGAATCTCTATCCTTTATCTATAGTCTCTTCCATTATATCATGATTTTTCAGAAAATTCTCCCTTTATAAGAGAAATTATAATCCCAATTCTTCTTTCAAAGGCTGTAAATAGATCATTTCGTGCTTATCTCTCTTCTCCAGTCCTTCCTCAGCTAGAAGGAGTAAGCCTTTTGAAAACTCAACAATTGCAGATTCTTCTTCATCTGTGAGTTGTTTTTTAGC
>CAJPRB010000016.1:0-17538 GCA_905372925.1 uncultured Streptococcus sp. | reverse complement strand
AGAAGAATACACAACCAACCTCCTCATGCGCCAAATCGTTTCTGCACAAATCTTGTTGACACAGGATGATTTTGTAGATAAGCGTCGCTATAAGAATGCCCATCAGGCCTTGTCTGTATTGCTTCATCGTGGAGCGATTCCCATCATCAATGAAAATGACAGTGTCGTCATTGACGAACTCAAGGTGGGTGATAATGACACTCTGAGTGCCCAGGTAGCGGCTATGGTTCAAGCGGATCTTTTGGTTCTCTTGACTGATGTGGACGGTCTCTATACTGGAAATCCCAACTCAGATCCAACAGCCAAGCGTTTGGAGAAAATTGAGACTATCAATCGTGAGATTATTGATATGGCTGGTGGAGCTGGTTCGGCAAACGGTACTGGGGGTATGCTGACAAAAATCAAAGCGGCTACGATTGCAACGGAGTCAGGGGTTCCAGTCTATATCTGCTCTTCCTTGAAATCAGATGCACTGATTGAAGCCGCGGAGGAGACCAAGGATGGATCCTTCTTTGTTGCGCAAGAGAAGGGACTTCGTACCCAGAAACAATGGCTGGCTTTTTATGCTCAAAGTCAAGGAACGATTTGGGTAGATGCTGGAGCTGCAGAAGCACTTTCAAAAAACGGAAAAAGTCTCCTTTTATCAGGTGTGGTAGAAGTGGAAGGGAATTTCTCTTACCATGATATTGTCACAGTAGCAGATAAAGAAACAGGTCAATCTCTTGGAAAGGGACGTGTTCAATTTGGTGTCTCAGCCCTAGAAGATATGCTCCGTTCTCAAAAAGCTAAGGGAGTCTTGATTCACCGTGATGACTGGATTTCCATCACTCCTGAAATCCAGCTACTCTTTACAGAATTTTAGAGGTGAACGATGGTAAGTACACAAGAACAATTTGAAAAGGTACAAGCTGTTAAAAAATCGATCAACACTGCCAGTGAAGCAGTGAAAAACCAAGCCTTGCTAGCCATGGCTGATCATTTGTTGGCAGCTACTGAGGAGATTCTAGAGGCCAATGCTCTGGATATGGCAGCGGCCAAAGGTGAAATCTCAAATGTTATGCTAGACCGTCTTTATTTGGATGCGGGACGTATAGAAGCGATGGCAAGAGGGATTCGTGAAGTGGTTGCTTTACCAGATCCTATTGGTGAAGTCCTAGAAACAAGTCAGCTTGAAAATGGCTTGGTTATTACTAAGAAGCGTGTGGCCATGGGGGTTATTGGGATTATCTATGAAAGTCGTCCAAATGTGACGTCTGATGCGGCTGCTTTAGCTCTCAAGAGTGGCAATGCGGTCGTTCTTCGTAGTGGTAAGGACGCCTACCAAACAGCTCATGCTATTGTCACAGCCTTGAAGAAGGGCTTGGAGACGACTACCATTCATCCAGACGTGATTCAACTAGTGGAAGATACTAGCCGTGAAAGTAGCTATGCCATGATGAAGGCCAAGGGCTATCTAGATCTTCTCATTCCTCGTGGAGGCGCTGGGTTGATTAATGCCGTAGTCGAAAATGCTATTGTGCCAGTTATTGAGACAGGGACTGGTATTGTCCATGTCTATGTTGATAAGGATGCAGACGAAGACAAGGCTCTGTCTATCATCAAAAATGCTAAAACCAGCCGTCCTTCTGTCTGTAATGCTATGGAGGTCTTGCTGGTTCATGAAGACAAGGCAGCAAGCTTCCTTCCTCGCTTGGAACAAGTTCTGGTTGCAGAGCGTAAGGAAGCTGGACAGGAACCAATTCAATTCCGTCTAGATAGCCAAGCAAGTCAGTTTCTTTCAGGTCGAGCAGCTGAGGCTCAGGATTTTGACACCGAGTTTTTAGACTATGTCCTAGCTGTTAAGGTCGTGAGCAGTTTAGAAGAAGCAGTTGCGCATATTGAAGCCCACAGTACCCATCATTCGGATGCCATTGTGACAGAAAATGCTGAAGCTGCAGCCTACTTTACAGATCAAGTGGATTCAGCAGCGGTTTATGTCAATGCTTCGACTCGTTTCACTGATGGTGGGCAATTTGGTCTTGGATGTGAGATGGGGATTTCTACTCAGAAACTGCATGCGCGTGGTCCAATGGGCTTGAAAGAGTTGACTAGCTACAAGTATGTGGTTAATGGTGACGGACAGATAAGGGAGTAAGAGATGAAGATTGGATTTATCGGTTTGGGGAATATGGGTTCTAGCTTGGCCAAGGCTGTCTTGCAGGCCAAGACGGGTGCTCAGATTCTCCTTGCCAATCGTAGTCAAGCGAAAGTAGATGCTTTCATTGCCAACTTTGGAGGTCAGGCTTCCAGCAATGACGAAATCTTCGCAGAAGCAGATGTGATTTTTCTAGGAGTAAAGCCTGCTCAGTTTTCTGAACTGCTTGCTCAATACCAGACCATCCTTGAAAAAAGAGAGAGTCCTCTTTTGATTTCTATGGCGGCTGGATTGACCTTGGAAAAACTGGCTAGACTTCTTCCAAGTCACCACCGAATTATTCGCATCATGCCCAATACTCCAGTGGCTATTGGGCAAGGAGTGATTAGTTATGCCATGTCCGCAAACTGTCGTGCTGAGGACAGTGAACTCTTTTGTCACTTATTAGCCAAGGCTGGTCTCTTAGTTGAGCTGGGAGATAGCTTAATCGATGCGGCGACAGGTCTCGCAGGTTGTGGACCAGCCTTTGTCTATCTCTTTATCGAGGCTTTGGCAGATGGGGGTGTACAGACAGGATTGCCACGAGAAATGGCTTTGAAAATGGCAGCCCAAACAGTAGTCGGCGCTGGACAAATGGTTCTCGAAAGCCAGCAACATCCTGGAGTCTTGAAAGACCAAGTTTGTAGCCCAGGAGGTTCGACTATCGCTGGTGTAGCCAGTCTGGAAGAACATGCCTTTAGAGGCACAGTCATGGACGCAGTTCATCAAGCCTATAAACGAACACAAGAACTAGGTAAATAAGAGGTTGGATGACTCCCAACCTCTTTTATGGTCGATTGAATGGAGAAGACGCAAAAAGATTGTCACAAAAACCTATTTTTTTGATAGAATAGAAGGTAGAAAAAAAGAAATGAGTTAGACATGTCAAAAGGATTTTTAGTCTCTCTTGAGGGACCAGAGGGAGCAGGGAAGACCAGCGTTTTAGAGGCTCTACTCCCAATTTTAGAGGAAAAAGGAGTAGAGGTGCTGACGACCCGTGAGCCAGGCGGAGTCTTGATTGGAGAGAAGATTCGTCAAGTGATTTTGGACCCAAGTCATACTCAGATGGATCCTAAAACAGAGCTTCTTCTTTATATCGCTAGTCGCAGACAGCACTTGGTGGAAAAAGTTCTTCCAGCTCTTGGAGATGGTAAGTTGGTCATTATGGACCGTTTCATCGATAGTTCTGTTGCTTATCAGGGTTTTGGCCGTGGCTTGGATATTGATGCCATTAATTGGCTCAATCACTTTGCGACAGATGGCCTCAAACCTGATTTGACACTCTATTTTGACATTGAGGTGGAAGAAGGGCTAGCTCGCATAGCTGCCAATAGTAATCGTGAGGTCAATCGTTTGGACTTGGAAGGTTTGGACTTGCACAAAAAAGTCCGTCAAGGTTACCTTTCTCTTCTGGACAAAGAAGGAAATCGCATTGTCAAGATTGATGCCAGTCTTCCTTTGGAGCAAGTTGTGGAAGCTACCAAGGCTGTCTTGTTTGACAGAATGGGATTGGCAAAATGAAACAAGAACAACTAAAGGCTTGGCAACCAGACCAGTTTGACCGCTTTGTCCGTATCCTAGAACAAGACCAGCTCAATCACGCCTATCTCTTTTCAGGTTTCTTTGGAAGTTTGGAAATGGCGCAGTTTTTGGCTAAGAGCCTCTTTTGTAGGGATAAAGTAGGCGTTTTGCCGTGTGAGAAATGCCGAAACTGCAAGCTGATTGAACAGGAAGAATTTCCCGATGTTACCTTGATTAAGCCAGTCAATCAGGTCATCAAGACAGAACGCATTCGAGAATTGGTGGGGCAGTTTTCCCAAGCAGGGATTGAAAGCCAGCAGCAGGTTTTTATTATCGAGCAAGCTGAGAAAATGCATCCCAACGCGGCTAATTCTCTGCTCAAGGTCATCGAAGAACCCCAGAGTGAGGTTTACATTTTCTTCTTGACCAGCGATGAGGAAAAGATATTACCGACTATCCGAAGTCGGACCCAGATTTTTCACTTTAAAAAGCAAGAAGAAAAACTCATCCATCAATTAGAGCAAGCAGGTCTGGTCAAGAAAAAAGCGACTCTTTTAGCCCAGTTTAGTCAATCGAGAGCTGAAGCTGAAAAGTTGGCTAATCAGGCAAGTTTTTGGACCTTGGTGGATGAGAGTGAACGCCTGCTGACCTGGTTATTAGCTAAGAAAAAAGAAAGTTATCTCCAAGTTGCTAAATTAGCTAGTTTGGCAGATGACAAGGAAAAACAAGATCAGGTCTTGCGAATCTTCGAAGTTCTCTGTGGACAGGACCTCTTGCAAGTAAGGATTCGACAGATTTTACAAGATTTGCTAGAAGCTAGAAAAATGTGGCAAGCCAATGTCAGCTTTCAAAATGCCATGGAATATCTGGTCTTGAAAGAAATATAAACTCAATGAAGGATAAAGAAAGGAAAGGGCTGGTTTATGGACAAAAAAGAATTATTTGATGCGCTAGACGATTTTTCCCAACAGTTACTGGTGACCTTGGCCGATGTGGAAGCCATCAAGAAAAATCTCAAGAGCCTGGTAGAGGAAAATACAGCTCTTCGCTTGGAAAATAGTAAGTTGCGCGAACGTTTAGGCGAGGTAGAAGCAGATACACCTGTTAAGGCCAAGCATGTTCGTGAAAGCGTCCGTCGAATCTATAAAGATGGTTTTCACGTATGTAATGATTTTTATGGACAACGCCGAGAGCAGGATGAGGAATGTATGTTCTGTGACGAGTTGTTATACAGGGAGTAAGCATGCAGATTCAAAAAAGTTTTAAGGGGCAGTCTCCCTATGGCAAGCTTTACCTAGTGGCAACGCCGATTGGCAATCTAGATGATATGACCTTTCGTGCCATACAGACCTTGAAAGAGGTGGACTGGATTGCTGCTGAGGATACGCGCAATACGGGTCTCTTGCTCAAGCATTTTGACATTTCGACCAAGCAAATCAGTTTTCACGAGCACAATGCCAAGGAAAAGATTCCTGATTTGATTGGTTTTCTGAAAGCAGGACAAAGTATTGCTCAGGTCTCCGATGCGGGTCTGCCTAGCATCTCTGACCCTGGTCATGATTTAGTCAAGGCAGCGATCGAGGAAGAGATTGCAGTTGTCACAGTTCCGGGTGCCTCTGCAGGGATTTCTGCCTTGATTGCCAGTGGTTTAGCGCCACAGCCACATATCTTTTACGGTTTCTTACCGAGAAGATCAGGCCAGCAAAAGCAATTTTTCGACTCAAAAAAAGACTACCCTGAAACTCAGATTTTCTATGAATCACCTCATCGTGTAGCGGATACGCTAGAAAATATGCTAGCAGTATACGGCGATCGATCGGTGGTCTTGGTCAGAGAATTGACCAAAATCTATGAAGAATACCAACGAGGTACCATTTCTGAGTTATTAGAAAGCATAGCTGAAACGCCACTCAAGGGCGAATGCCTTCTCATCGTTGAAGGCGCCAGTCAGGATATGGAGGAAAAGGACGAGGAGGACTTGTTTTTAGAAATCCAATCCCGTATCCAGCAAGGCATGAAGAAAAATCAAGCTATTAAGGAAGTTGCGAAACTCTACCAGTGGAATAAAAGCCAGCTCTACGCTGCCTATCACGATTGGGAAGAAAATCAAGAAAATGACTAAACAGGGAAGTTTGCCTTCTTCCCTTTTTTTGTTATACTAGTAAAAGAAAAATTAGAAAGATTTGTGGGAGTGAAAAAGTTCGGGGAACTTTTTCAGCCTGAGCCAAGAAATTCGAAATCTCGTAAGTTCAGTTGGCTTTTCAATGTGAATCTTGTCTTCACACTCCCAAAGAGGTATTAGTGTCGTGTCTCAATCTTATATCAATGTTATCGGTGCAGGTTTGGCAGGTTCTGAAGCTGCCTACCAAATCGCAGAACGTGGTATTCCAGTTAAACTCTATGAAATGCGTGGTGTCAAGTCAACACCTCAGCACAAAACAGACAATTTTGCTGAGTTGGTTTGTTCCAATTCCTTACGTGGGGATGCTTTGACAAATGCCGTTGGACTCCTCAAGGAAGAAATGCGCCGCTTGGGTTCTGTCATCTTGGAGTCTGCTGAGGCTACACGTGTTCCTGCAGGCGGTGCCCTTGCGGTGGACCGAGATGGATTTTCCCAGATGGTGACTGAGAAAGTGTCCAACCACCCCTTGATCGAAGTAGTGCGTGATGAAATTACAGAATTGCCGACTGATGTTATTACAGTTGTCGCTACTGGTCCTTTGACCAGCGATGCTCTAGCTGAGAAGATTCATGCCCTTAATGACGGCGATGGATTCTATTTCTATGACGCGGCGGCGCCTATTATCGATGTCAATACTATCGATATGAGCAAGGTCTATCTCAAGTCTCGTTATGACAAGGGAGAGGCGGCCTACCTCAATGCTCCAATGACCAAGCAAGAGTTTATGGATTTTCATGAAGCCTTGGTCAATGCGGAAGAAGCACCGCTCAATTCCTTTGAAAAAGAAAAGTACTTTGAAGGATGTATGCCTATCGAAGTCATGGCCAAGCGTGGCATTAAAACCATGCTTTATGGTCCGATGAAGCCAGTCGGTTTGGAGTATCCAGACGACTACACAGGACCTCGTGATGGCGAATTTAAAACCCCTTATGCAGTTGTTCAACTTCGTCAGGACAATGCGGCTGGTAGCCTCTACAATATCGTTGGTTTCCAAACCCACCTCAAATGGGGGGAGCAAAAGCGTGTTTTCCAAATGATTCCAGGTCTTGAAAACGCTGAGTTTGTCCGTTATGGGGTCATGCACCGCAATTCTTACATGGATTCACCAAATCTCCTTGAACAGACTTACCGTTCTAAGAAACAACCTAATCTCTTCTTTGCTGGTCAGATGACGGGTGTAGAAGGCTATGTTGAGTCAGCAGCTTCAGGCTTAGTTGCGGGTATTAACGCGGCTCGACTCTTCAAGGGTGAAAGTGAAGCTATCTTCCCAGAGACAACAGCGATTGGCAGTCTGGCTCATTACATCACCCATGCGGACAGCAAGCATTTCCAACCGATGAATGTCAATTTCGGGATTATCAAGGAGTTGGAAGGTGAGCGTATCCGTGATAAGAAGGCTCGTTATGAAAAAATTGCAGAGCGTGCCCTTACCGACTTAGAGGAATTTTTAACGGTCTAATTTTTTTGAAAGAATTGCTCATGATACTATAAAAATCTTAGAAATTGTGATAAAATAGGTAGGATAAAAAAAGGAGAGTAAAAATGGCTAACCCCAAGTATAAACGTATTTTAATCAAGTTATCAGGTGAGGCTCTTGCAGGTGAACGTGGCGTAGGGATTGATATCCAAACAGTTCAAAAAATCGCAAAAGAGATTCAAGAAGTTCATAGCTTAGGTATCGAAATTGCCCTTGTTATTGGTGGAGGAAATCTCTGGCGTGGTGAACCTGCTGCAGAAGCAGGAATGGACCGTGTTCAGGCAGATTACACTGGAATGCTTGGGACCGTGATGAATGCTCTTGTGATGGCAGATTCATTGCAGCAAGTTGGCGTCGATACGCGTGTGCAAACTGCCATTGCTATGCAACAAGTGGCAGAACCTTACGTACGTGGACGTGCTCTTCGCCACCTTGAAAAAGGCCGCATCGTTATCTTTGGTGCTGGTATTGGTTCACCTTACTTCTCAACAGATACAACAGCAGCCCTTCGTGCAGCTGAAATCGAAGCGGATGCCATCCTTATGGCTAAAAATGGCGTAGACGGTGTTTACAATGCCGATCCTAAGAAAGACAAGACTGCCGTTAAGTTTGAAGAATTGACTCACCGTGATGTTATCAACAAAGGTCTTCGTATCATGGACTCAACTGCTTCAACCCTCTCAATGGATAACGACATTGACTTGGTTGTCTTCAACATGAACCAACCAGGTAACATCAAACGTGTCGTATTTGGTGAAAATATCGGAACAACAGTTTCAAATAATATCGAAGAAAAGGAATAAGAAAATTATGGCTAATGCAATTGTAGAAAAAGCTAAAGAGAGAATGACCCAGTCTCACCAATCACTTGCTCGTGAATTTGGTGGTATCCGTGCCGGTCGTGCCAACGCAAGCTTGCTAGACCGTATCCACGTAGAATACTATGGAGTCGAAACTCCTCTTAACCAAATCGCTTCAATTACCATTCCAGAAGCGCGTGTCTTGTTGGTAACACCATTTGACAGGTCTTCTTTGAAAGACATCGAACGTGCCTTGAACGCTTCTGACCTAGGTATCACACCAGCTAATGACGGTTCTGTAATCCGCTTGGTTATCCCTGCTCTTACAGAAGAAACTCGTCGTGAGCTTGCTAAAGAAGTGAAGAAGGTTGGCGAGAATGCTAAAGTGGCTGTCCGCAATATCCGTCGTGATGCTATGGATGAAGCAAAGAAACAAGAAAAAGCAAAAGAAATCACTGAAGACGAATTGAAGACTCTTGAAAAAGATATTCAAAAAGTAACAGACGATGCTGTGAAACACATCGACGATATGACTGCCAACAAAGAGAAAGAACTTTTGGAAGTCTAAAAATAAACAGAAAAACTCAGTTGGCATTGCTGGCTGAGTTTTATTCGAAAGAAGGAAATATGAATACAAATCTTGCAAGTTTTATCGTTGGACTCATCATCGATGAAAATGACCGTTTTTACTTTGTGCAAAAGGATGGTCAGACCTATGCTCTTGCCAAGGAAGAAGGTCAACATTCGGTAGGTGACACGGTCAAAGGTTTTGCCTATACTGATATGAAGCAGAAGCTCCGCTTGACAACCTTAGAAGTGACTGCCACTCAGGACCAATTTGGTTGGGGAACCGTAACAGAAGTTCGTAAGGACTTGGGTGTCTTTGTCGATACCGGTCTACCTGACAAGGAAATTGTTGTGTCACTTGATATCCTCCCTGAGCTCAAGGAACTCTGGCCTAAGAAAGGTGATAAACTTTACATCCGTCTTGAAGTGGACAAGAAAGACCGAATCTGGGGACTTTTGGCGTATCAGGAAGACTTCCAACGTCTGGCTCGTCCTGCCTACAACAACATGCAGAACCAAAACTGGCCAGCCATTGTTTACCGTCTCAAGCTGTCAGGAACCTTTGTTTACCTACCAGAGAATAACATGCTTGGTTTTATCCACCCAAGTGAGCGCTACACAGAGCCACGTTTGGGGCAAGTGTTAGATGCGCGTGTTATCGGTTTCCGTGAAGTGGACCGTACCTTGAACCTATCCCTCAAACCACGTTCCTTTGAAATGTTGGAAAATGATGCTCAGATGATTTTGACCTACTTGGAAAGCAATGGCGGTTTCATGACCTTAAATGATAAGTCTTCTCCTGAGGACATCAAGGCAACTTTTGGCATTTCTAAAGGTCAGTTCAAGAAAGCACTCGGTGGCTTGATGAAGGCTGGCAAAATCAAGCAAGACCAGTTTGGGACAGAGTTGATTTAGACCTTATAGACATGATAAAGAAACTTGAAGAAATGAGTTTAGAGGAACTTTGGCAACTTTTTCCTATTTTTCTAGTAGAGCACAAATCAGAGTGGAAAGACTGGTATGAATTGGAAAAAGCAAATCTGAAAAAAATATTGGGTGCAAATGTTATTAAAAGAATAGAACATATCGGTAGCACTGCTGTCCCTAATATTTGGGCCAAAAATATCGTTGATATTTTATTAGAAGTAGACAGAATAGAGGATTTAGCAAGAATTAGGGATTTATTGGTGAAGAATGGTTGGCTAGTGATGTCGGAAAGTCCTAACAGGATTTCGCTAAATAAAGGCTATACAGAGCAGGGCTTTGCCGAGAAGGTTTTTCATCTACATTTGCGATTGATGGGAGACCATGACGAGATTTATTTTAGAGATTATCTCTGTCAGCATCCAGATATCGCCCAAGCGTATCAGGGATTAAAACTAAGTTTGTGGAAAAAATTTGAACACAATCGAGACGCCTATACAGATGCGAAAACAGATTTTATAAACCACTATGTGTCAGAGGCTAAGTCCAGTAATTTTCAAGAATCAGAAAAGTGTCATCAAAAAACTCTTGATAGGAGAAAGAATTGAGAAAATCATTTTACACTTGGCTCATGACCGAGCGCAATCCTAAAAGTAACAGCCCTAAAGCCATTTTGGCAGACCTCGCTTTTGAGGAGTCAGCCTTCCCAAAACACACGGATGATTTTGATGAGGTGAGTCGCTTTTTGGAGGAGCATGCCAGTTTCTCTTTTAACCTAGGTGACTTTGATGCCATCTGGCAGGAGTATTTAGAACACTAGAGACAATGAGATGAGGCTAGTATTTTATTGTTCTCTTTGCTATAATAAAAAGAAATAAACGGATTAGAGAGGTTCTTTATTTGAAGGAACATTCAATAGACATTCAACTGAGTCATCCAGATGACTTGTTTCATCTTTTTGGATCCAACGAGCGCCATCTTCGTTTGATGGAAGAAGAGCTCGATGTGGTGATTCATGCCCGTACGGAGATTGTTCAGGTTTTGGGAGAAGAGACTGCCTGTGAGGAAGCCCGTCAGGTTATCCAAGCCTTGATGGTCTTGGTGAATCGGGGGATGACGGTTGGCACGCCAGATGTGGTGACTGCGATTAGCATGGTCAAAAACGATGAAATCGATAAGTTTGTCGCCCTTTACGAAGAAGAAATTATCAAAGACAATACTGGGAAACCTATCCGTGTCAAAACCTTGGGTCAAAAGCTTTATGTGGACAGTGTCAAACAGCATGATGTGACCTTTGGAATCGGACCTGCAGGGACAGGGAAGACCTTTCTTGCAGTGACCTTGGCAGTGACAGCCCTTAAACGTGGTCAGGTCAAGAGGATTATCCTAACTCGACCAGCAGTTGAAGCAGGAGAAAGTCTAGGATTTCTTCCGGGTGATCTCAAGGAGAAGGTGGATCCTTACCTTCGACCAGTTTACGATGCCTTGTATCAGATTCTCGGAAAAGACCAAACGACCCGTCTCATGGAGCGAGAAATTATCGAAATTGCGCCCCTTGCCTACATGCGTGGGAGGACCTTGGATGATGCATTTGTCATTCTCGATGAAGCGCAAAATACGACCATCATGCAGATGAAGATGTTCCTGACGCGTTTAGGCTTTAATTCTAAGATGATTGTCAATGGGGATATCAGTCAGATTGACCTGCCGCGAAATGTCAAGTCCGGTTTGATTGATGCCCAAGAAAAACTAAAGAACATTCACCAAATCGACTTTGTTCATTTTTCAGCTAAGGATGTGGTTCGCCATCCAGTTGTCGCTCAGATTATCCGGGCCTATGAACCAGCTCCAGTTAAGGTTGAAGAAAAGAACCAAGAAATAGAATAGCAAAAAAGAGCAGTTCAGATGAAGCTGCTCTTTGTATTGTCTAGCTATCATTAAACCAGTTCGTCGATAGAAGTGTGATCCTTATCTAGGCCTTGGGCCACTGGAAGACTAGTCAAGTAGCCTTGATAAGTTGTAACGCCTTCACGCAAACCTTGGTCTTCAGTGACTGCTTTTTGGAATCCCTTGTCAGCTAAAGCTTCGATATAAGGAAGAGTGACATTGGTTAGGGCGATAGTTGAAGTACGGGCGACCGCACCAGGGATATTGGCAACGGCATAGTGGAGAACACCGTGTTTCTCATAGACAGGCTCATCGTGCGTTGTCACACGGTCAGCTGTCTCGATAACACCACCTTGGTCAACGGCAACATCAACGATGACAGAGCCTGGACGCATTTGTTTGACCATCTCTTCTGTCACCAATTTCGGTGCTTTAGCACCAGGAATGAGAACTGCACCAATCACCACATCAGCATCTCTCACACTTGCTTCGATGTTGAATGAATTAGACATAAGAGTTTGAATTTGGTTTCCAAAGACTTCTTCTAGAACCGAGAGACGTTTAGCACTGATATCTAAAATAGTCACTTGAGCACCGAGTCCCAAGGCGATGCGGGCAGCATGTGTACCAACGACACCGCCACCGATGATGGTTACTTTTCCTTTTGGAACACCCGGTACACCACCGAGTAGGACACCAGAGCCGCCAGCTTGTTTGGTAAGGAAGTGAGCACCGATTTGAACTGCCATACGACCGGCAACCTCACTCATTGGAACGAGGAGTGGTAGGTGACCTAGGGAGTCACGGACAGTCTCATAGGCAATTCCTGTTGTTTTTGCTGCTAGCATGGCATCTGCTAACTCTGGAGCAGCAGCCATGTGCAAGTAGGTGAAGAGGAGAAGGTCGTCGCGCAAGTACCCATATTCAGAAGCTAGTGGTTCTTTTACTTTCACGACTAACTCAGCTGCCCAGGCTTCGTCAGCAGTAGCAACAATCTCAGCACCTTGCTTTTGATAGTCAGCATCAGTAAAGCCTGAACCGAGTCCAGCGTTTGTTTCGATAAGGACACGATGACCACGACCAACTAAGCTATGGACACCAGCAGGTGTCAGGGCAACACGGTTTTCATTGTTCTTAATTTCTTTTGGAATTCCGATTAACATATAGATAACCTACCTTTCAATTGACGGTATTGTTTTAGTTGTCACATTCCAGTTCATAAATGAAAAATGTGATGGTTTTATTGTATATGAAACCGCTTCAAAAATCAAGAAAAACTTGTCATCCAAATTTATTTATGCTAGACTAGTGAGAATCAAGCTCTAATGGAGGAAAAAGTATGGAATCAATATTTGTGAAATTTGCCCAGTATCCATCTATAGAAACGAAGCGTTTATTGCTCCGACCTGTAACCTTGGATGATGAGGAAGCTATGTTTGAGTATGCTTCGGATAGAGAAAATACTCGCTACACTTTTCCAACAAATCAAAGCTTGGAAGAAACCAAGAACAACATCGCCCAGTTCTACTTGGCTAATCCCTTGGGCCGTTGGGGAATCGAACTAAAAAGCAATGGCAAGTTTATCGGAACTATTGACTTGCATAAGATTGACCCCATTCTTAAAAAAGCAGCTATTGGTTACATTATCAACCAAAAGTATTGGAAGCAAGGATTGACGACAGAAGCCAATCGTGCCGTGATTGAGCTGGCTTTTGACAAGATTGGAATGAATAAGTTGACCGCTCTTCATGATAAGGACAATCCCGCATCAGGCAAGGTCATGGAGAAATCAGGTATGCGTTTTTCACATGAAGAACCCTATGCTAGAATGGATAATAAAGAACCAGGGAGAATTGTCACAAGAGTTCATTATGCCTTGACCAAGGAAGAGTATTTTGCCAATAAATAAGCAGTTGAAAAGAAATTTTCGACTGTTTTTTTCTTTCTCTTGCGAATAATCTAAGAGAGGAGAAAATATGGAAGCAATTATCGAGAAAATCAAAGAGTATAAAATCATTGTCATTTGTGCTGGTTTGGGTTTGGCCTTGGGCGGATTTTTCCTACTAAAACCAACGTCGCAAACACCTGTCACAGAAACGAATTTGCAGGCTGAAGTTGCCGCTGTTTCAAAGGATTCATCGGCTGAAAAAGAAGTAAAAAAGGAGGCAAAGGAGGAGTCGGTTGAACAAGATTTAATCACAGTAGATGTCAAAGGTGCTGTTAAATCGCCAGGGATTTATGATTTGCCAGTAGGAAGTCGAGTTCATGATGCTGTTCAGAAGGCAGGTGGCTTGACAGATGAGGCAGATAGCAAGTCGCTCAATCTCGCTCAGAAAATCAGTGACGAGGCTCTTGTCTATGTTCCAACTAAGGGAGAAGAAGCAGCTAGTCAGCAGACTGGTTCTGGAACGACTCCTTCATCAAGTAAAGAAAAGAAGGTCAACCTCAACAAGGCTAGTCTGGAAGAACTAAAGCAGGTCAAAGGTTTGGGAGGAAAACGAGCCCAGGATATTATCGACCATCGTGAGGCAAATGGCAAATTTAAGTCAGTAGATGAATTAAAGAAAGTCTCTGGTATTGGCGCTAAGACCATAGAAAAGTTAAAAGACTATGTTACAGTGGACTAAAAACTTCCCTATTCCTCTAATCTATCTGAGCTTTCTGTTACTCTGGCTTTACTATGCTATTTTTGGAGCGTCCTATCTCGCACTGCTAGATTTTGTTTTTTTGCTCGTCTGCCTCTTTTTCCAATTTCCATGGAAATCGGCTGGTAAAGTTTTAGCGCTTTGTGGCTTCTTTGGCTTCTGGTTTCTGTTTCAAACTTGGCAACAGACACAAGCTAGTCAAAACCTAGTGGATTCTGTTGAAAGGGTTCGGATTTTGCCTGACACTATTAAGGTCAATGGAGATAGTCTGTCCTTTCGGGGTAAGGCTGACGGCCGTACCTTCCAAGTTTATTATAAACTTCAGTCCGAGGAGGAGAAAGAGCATTTTCAGGCCTTGACAGACCTTCATGAGATAGAGCTAGAAGGGAAAGTTTCAGAGCCTGAAGGGCAGAGAAATTTTGGTGGATTTGACTACCAAGTCTATCTGAAAACTCAGGGGATTTACCAGACACTGACTATCAAGAGCATCCAGTCACTTAAACAGGTTAGCAGTTGGGATATAGGTGAAAATTTATCAAGTTTACGTCGAAAGGCTATTGTTTGGATCAAGACGCACTTTCCAGACCCTATGCGTAACTATATGACAGGTCTTCTGTTAGGACATCTGGATACGGACTTTGAGGAGATGAATGAACTTTATTCTAGTCTAGGAATTATCCATCTCTTTGCCTTGTCGGGTATGCAGGTGGGCTTCTTTATGGATGCCTTTAAGAAACTCCTCTTGCGATTGGGCTTGACCCAAGAAAAGTTGAAGTGGCTGACCTATCCCTTTTCCCTTATCTATGCAGGTCTGACAGGATTTTCAGCTTCGGTCATTCGCAGTCTCTTACAAAAGTTACTGGCCCAACATGGTCTTAAGGGTTTGGATAATTTTGCCTTGACGATCCTTGTCCTCTTTATCATCATGCCCAATTTTTTCTTGACAGCAGGAGGAGTCTTGTCCTGTGCCTACGCTTTTATCTTGACCATGACAAGCAAAGAAGGGGAGGGGCTCAAGGCTGTTGGCAGAGAAAGTCTGGTCATTTCCTTGGGAATATTGCCCATTCTATCCTTCTATTTTGCAGAATTTCAGCCTTGGTCTATCCTTTTGACCTTTGTCTTTTCCTTTCTATTTGACTTGGTATTCTTGCCGCTTTTGTCCATCTTATTTATTCTGTCTTTTGTTTACCCAGTCACTCAGTTTAACTTTGTATTTGAGTGGTTAGAGGACATCATTCGCATGGTATCGCAACTGGCAAGCAGGCCTCTAGTTTTTGGACAACCCAATGCATGGCTTTTGATTTTACTTTTAATTTTATTAGCCTTACTGTATGATTTTAGAAAAAACATCAAAAGACTAGCAGGATTCAGTCTCTTTATTGTGGGGCTCTTTTTCTTGACCAAGTATCCACTGGAAAATGAAATCACCATGCTGGATGTGGGGCAAGGGGAAAGTATTTTCCTACGGGATGTAACTGGTAAAACCATTCTCATAGATGTGGGAGGCAAGGCAGAATCTGATAAGAAAATCGAGGCTTGGCAAGAAAAGACGACGACCAGCAATGCCCAGAGAACCTTGATTCCCTATCTTAAAAGTCGCGGAATAGCCAAGATTGACCAGCTTATTTTGACCAATACAGACAAGGAACATGTTGGTGATTTGCTGGAGGTGACCAAGGCTTTCCATGTCGGGGAGATTTTAGTATCAAAAGGAAATTTGACACAGAAGGAATTTGTAGTGGAACTAGAAGCAAGTCAAACCAAGGTACGTAGTGTGACAGCAGGGGAGAACTTGCCAATTTTTGGCGGTTCTTTAGAAGTCCTATCTCCAAGGAAGATTGGAGATGGGGATCGTGATGATTCTCTGATTCTTTATGGAAAACTTCTGGATAAGCACTTTCTCTTCACTGGAAACTTGAAAGAGAAGGGAGAGAAGGAGCTTCTAAAGCAATACCCTAACTTAGAGGTGGATGTCTTGAAAGTCGGTCAACATGGTGCTAAAACCTCATCAAATCCAGCTTTCCTAGAAAAACTCAACCCAGAGATTTCTCTCATCTCAGTTGGAAAGAACAATCGTGCGAAACTCCCCCATCAGGAAACCTTGACTCGACTAGAAACTATCAATAGCAAAGTTTATCGAACTGACCAGAACGGAGCTGTTCGCTTTAAAGGATGGAATAGTTGGCGAATTGAAAGCGTTCGTTAGGAAGAGATAATGTTATATATTAGTAAAATAAACAAAAAATCTGTTGCATAATAATGAGAAAAACGATATAATGAAAGTGTTTTCAATAGTAATGATATAAAGGCAATGAAAAATCAGAAAAAGTTATTGGTATGATTGGAATACCGCTTTTGAGTATAGTATGAATCATCACAACCATCAATACATTTCTATCCCATCATGGTCTCGTTATAAAGGCTACGATGAGTATAAAATTGGCGGAGGATGGAATTACCATCGTTATGAAGTCATAAACTACTACAGCGGAGGTTATTAATCGTTAAAGAGTGAGAAAAAGGAGGGCTGGATATGTTAACTCTTACTCATGTTACCTTAAAAACGCGACAAGTCATCTTGCAAGATGCGGATTTCACCTTTAAAAAGGGTAGGATTTATGGCCTTCTTGCTATCAATGGCTCGGGAAAGACGACCCTGTTCCGAGCTGTGAGCAAGCTGCTTCCCCTTAGTAGTGGACATATCGCAGCCCCTCCTTCTTTGTTTTATTATGAGAGCGTTGAATGGCTGGATGGAAACTTAAGTGGGATGGACTACCTTCGTCTCATAAAAAACATCTGGAAGTCAGACCTAAACTTGGGGGACGAAATCGCCTATTGGGAAATGTCTGACTATATCAACCTTCCCATCCGCAAGTATTCCTTAGGCATGAAGCAACGCTTGGTGATTGCCATGTATTTCCTCAGTCAGGCGAAATGCTGGCTCATGGATGAGACTACAAATGGTTTAGACGAGTATTATCGACAGAAGTTTTTTGATAGGCTGGCACAAATCAATAGACAAGAACAGCTGGTTCTTTTGAGTTCCCACTATAAGGAAGAGTTGATTGATGTCTGCGATAGCATCGTAACCATTCGTCAGGGGCAGATGGAAGAGGTTCCGTTATGAAAGATATTAGCCTATTTTTGTTAAAGAAAGTTTTCAAAAGTCGCTTAAACTGGATTAGCTTAGCTTTATTTGCATCTGTACTCGGTGTCACCTTTTATTTCAATAGTCGGACTGCAAACTCAGTCAGCTTGGAGAATCGGTTGGAAACTCGTATTGCAGCTAACGAGAGAGCTATCAATGAAAATGAAGAGAAACTCTCTCAAATGTCTGACACCAGCTCGGAGGAATACCAATT
>CAJPRB010000015.1:0-17597 GCA_905372925.1 uncultured Streptococcus sp. | reverse complement strand
CTTGATTTGAAATTTTATTATGGTTAAGCAGTTTCAAAAATCTGAATGGTAGAATCTTTATCAATTACTACCGCTTGATCTGCTACAACATGGAGTGTACCAGGAAGGCTCCCCTCTTTTGAACCATCAAAAGAAATCGTGATATGTCCCAGTCCAGTTAAATTTTTTTCTACTACATTTCCTACGGAACTAATCGAATATTCCTGATTATCTACCACCAGCTTGCCACCTTCTAGTATTGAACCTAGCAGATTTTTGTTATCAATCTTAAAACAATACTCTGATAAATCTTCTGGTGCTTCTTCTCCAAATAAAATGAGCATATTGGCATCTTGAATCATATTCTGAGCTTCAGACCCTACTTGAATTACTTTAGTTTCAAAAATTTTCTTCATCTGATTTCTATTCATACTTTCTCTAATTTGTCATAAACTTAGGCTTATAGATAAGTTTAACATAATAGTTCTCTGTTTTCAGGCATCTATCAAAGGTCTACTGATAAAGACCAATACTAGCTATCCAAGCAACTAGCACCCGCGGAACACCATTGAGAAAGCGTGAATAAAGTACCGAAGGGACACCAACCTCAACTGTTTCAGCCTTGGCTTCAGATAGGCCGAGTGCTACAGGAATGAAATCACAACCGTTTTGAGTGTTGATAGCAAATAAAGCTGGCAGAGCCATTTGGGGCGGAATAGTCCCTTTTCCGATTTCGACTCCAATTAAAGTTCCAATAATCTGACTAATAACAGCTCCGGGACCTAACAAAGGAGATAGGAATGGTAAGGAACAGATAAAGCCAATTAAAACGAGTCCCCAGATGTTCCCCGCTAGGGGAACCATTAATTTTGCCAGCCAATTTCCAACACCAGATCCTTGAATAACCCCAATCAGCAAGGAAACAAAGGCCATGAAAGGAATTATTGTATTGAGCATTGTTTGGATGGCTTCACGAGCAGCCTGGTTGAAAGTTGCAACGACCTTACCAGCCCCCATCCCAATTCGTGCTACAATACTTGTTTCAGCTTTTTGCTCTGTAATTTTTTTACTAGTATCGTAAGTTGGCTTTTCAGTTACCACAGTTGTCGCTTTTTCGTCTTCATTAGCAGCAGAAATTTGATTAAGGCCAACTGCTGACACATAGATTTCCTCGGTTATATATTGAGCTAGAGGCCCACTTTTCCCTGTAGCAACAATATTTATTGTAGGGATTCCCTTTTTAGGATAAATACCACAGCGAAGAGTACCGCCACAATCCACGATTGCTAAAGCAATTTCCTCATCTGGGATAGAAGTTTTAAACCCATTAACAGCTTCCATACCGGTCAAATCAGCAATTTTATCTACAATATCTGGCTTTTCTCCGCCGCCAGTAATATAGATGAATTTATGCTTAGCTTCACTAGGTGTAATGACCAAAGGTCCTCCGAAACCGCCATTTCCTTTAACAACTTTTATACTCTTATATGACATAATTTCACTCTTTCTATAAATCAAATGTTTTACTCAAGGTAACACCTTGCTGTTTTGCTACATAAGCAGTTGTAAAATCGGTTACCCAACCACCTACAAAGTTCATGACAAGCCCAACAAGCATGTAACGAATGGCTAAGTCCATTTGACTTAAACCTAAAGTTTGAATTCCTGTCGCAATTCCCATCCATACAAATAATTCCCCAGGATTGATATGTGGAAATACACCATTTGAAGTATGGCAAAACTGCATCTGAGCTGCTACAAAACTAGGTTTATAATATTCTGGTAAGAAACGTCCCATACTGATTGCCATCGGATTCCCCAGCATAAAGGCTGAAATGAAAGGTAAAATCATATACCGGCTAACAGGATTTTTGGCAGAAATCTTAGCCAAGGAATTGACCTTCTCTTCTCCCAAGAAAGCGATAAGGGTATTCATTGCAATCAATAGCATCAAGACAAGAGGTACAATATTTGTCATCCAGCTAATAAAGGTTTCTCCACCTAATTGGAAGAGTTTCATAAAACTCTCTGCAAATTTTGTAATGTGATTCATAAGGAACTCCTTTTCTTATTTTTTTTAAATAACTGTTTAATAGATAATTGTAAGTAATTCGCATAAAAGCCGAATCCCAGAAAAGAATCAGATGAACTTGTCTCTTTCTCAATACCTGCCTCATGCCAAAGATAGACTTTTCTAGCATCTTCTATGGCTGATTGCATCAACTTATTTTCTTTTCTCACAAGAGGATTATACTTGTCAAAATAATGGATGTCTTCTCCAACATAATCGTCCATATTTTGAAAACGCGCTAAGATTGTGACTCCTTGCATTTTGCTAGCTTTAAGAACCCGACCGTTTTCATCAACCGCGAACATGACAATCGTACCGGATTTGATTCTTCCGGACTCCCTGCCAATCGCTACGCGCCCCAGTTTTCGGAGCATCGTATAGGTCTTATTGAAGTCTTTGAGTTGCTGCCAGCCGAGGAACATTTGAAATATATAAGCTGCCATGACAAATACAGCGAAAATTATTAGCGAATTCATTAAAATACTCCTTTGCTCTTAGAAAATGATAGAAACTCTGTCTCTGTTTCTACAGCCCTCAATGCTTCTTTTAGAGAAGGCTCTCCTGCAATTCGAAAAATGTCGTCATACAATTCCAGCAATTCACTTTCCATTTTTCTTTCAATTTCTGAGGGTATGGCGACTAGAAAGATAAATTCAATCCATTCATCTCCTTTTTGATAAGGCTCTTCTAGTTTTCCAAACATTAAAATAGTCTTTGCATAACCCTGGTTAATTGTATGGGGGAAGGCAATTCCTCCACCAAAAATGGTTGATTGCTTTTTCTCCCTATCAATTATCCGATTTCTAAAACCTTCATCAATCATCTGAAGTTTCTCTAACTCTGAAATCATATTTAGCAAGTATTGCTGATAGGTTTTTTGGGGGCTCAACCGAAGAAAACGTAAGCTGACTGTTTCTAGATTTTTTTGATGAAAAGCATTGGCCCTCTGCCATTCTTCCTGCAGCCATTGATCATCAAAAAGATGATTAACTTGAATGACTGGAGATTTAGAATCTTTATATTTTAGAGGAACTGTCGTAAAAATCGCGAAATAGTCCTGATTTAAATCCACATTAAAATCCTCTTCAGAATACTGAGTAATGTCTACATCATTTCCAAGGACTCGTCTGAGTTGCTGAATAATCATCGCAGCAGTTCCTCTTCCTGTTGTGCAAACTACAGCTATCTGCTTGCGATAACCCTTAACAGCAGAATTTTGCTTTCTTAAAATCATTTCAAAATACAAAGCCAGATATCCGATTTCAGATAATTCCATTTCAGAACCAAAAATTGCAGATAGTTCTTCTCCAGCTATTTTTGCCATTTCAAAAGCAAAAGGATATTGAGTTTGAACCTCGCCATGAAATATATCATTAGCTTGCACATGGAAAATCAGTCGATTGATTAAGGGGCCTAGATGAGATTTGATTTCTTCAAATAATTCTTCATCATCAAAGTGAACCAACATTGTTTCTTTGACTTTCTTGACAATCCCTTGAAAAATATTTGCAAGCTGTTCAGATTGATAAGATGTCTTGCTTAAAGTGTCAATAAAACGGACATTAAACGGAAAACACAAAAAGTCTATCTCAAACTGACTGAGAGAAATCTTATAAGTCATCTCAATATGATAGATTAATTTCTCAGCTAAAGGTGTCTCTGTTAAATCATTCCTATAGTAAGGAATAGGACAATTCAACACTCTAGATGTATGAATACGCTCCACCATAATTGAAATGGTCTTTCGAAGGAGTTCCTGTGTTTCTTTAGGGATTTTATAGTCCTGGACTAGCGTCTCCAGAAAAGAAGATGTTGCCTCAGTGAGTGTCCTTCCTTCAAAGTAAGGAGCCACTTGGTGAATATAGAGCAAGCGCAAATTCAGCTCGCTCCCCAAGACCTCCAGCCCACGGTTGGGCTTTCCTGAAATAGTGATAGAGTAACTCTCTGCCAAAGATTTTACTTGTTTTAAATCCTTATTAAGGGTACTTCTACTAACACCTACTTCCTCAGCCAAGTCGTCAATAAGAAGAGGGGAGGTTGACTCAATTAAACGTTTTAGCAAATAGGCAATTCTTTTACTGGAAGAATTGAAGTCACTCTCCTGTTTTAAACTACCAGATAAAATCCTTTCCAACTCTGTATAGTCATACACTTCTAACATTAACTGATCATCTTGTGCGATAATCTGGATATTAGGAGCCAAAACATCATTTAATTGTTGGATACTCTTTTGCAAGGTTTGCAAGCTAATATCCAGTTCTGAGCGCATATCTACCAAGGAATAAGTTGGCTGTGAGACCATTTTTTCTAAAATGTTATACCATCGATTTACTAAGGTCAACTCTCTTCCTCACCTTCATTTTTTTAACCGCGAGTTTTCCCTCCAGCAATATTTGTAGTGACTCCAGTTATATAGCTAGAACGATCTGAAATATAGAATGCTACAAGATCAGCTACTTCCCGTAGTTTACCACTTCGTCCCAAAGGAGTTGTTGAAGTTGAAGCATAACCAGCTCGAATATCTTCTACCGTCTTTCCACGGGTATAAGCAAGAGCTTCCTCATAAGAAAGAGTTCGAAGCCCCGTAGCTTCCATAATTCCTGGAGCAATTCCAACCACACGTACACCATGCTTACCCAGCTCTTTCGCCCATGAACGAGTGTAACTATAGACTGCTGCTTTTGTTGCAGCATAGGCACTTTGTCCTTCAGAACCTTCCAAACCTGCTTCTGAAGCCATGTTCACAATTACACCTTTTCTATTTTTCACTAAAATACGTCCTACTGCCTGACTAACCAAATACAAACCTTTTTGATTAATCATTGTTACTTTTTCAAACGTTTCATCGTCTAACTCGTAAGGACCTTTAGGATTTTCTGCATCAATTAATAATCTGGGAACATTAATCCCTGCATTATTGACTACCGCATCAATATTGCCAAATCTTTCAACTATTTTGGCAACACCCTCTTCTACTTCAGAGCGAGAAGTTACATCAACTTTTACAAATAATAGATTCGGGTGACGCAAATCGTTGTCGCTAAGATCAAAATTCGCTACATTGACTCCTAATTCCAGCAATTCTTCAACGATTGCCTTACCGATCCCAGATGACGCGCCAGTCACAAGAACTGTTTTGCCTTTTATGTTTAACCAATCATTCATTTTGATACCTCTCAAATTTTATTTACAAGGCAATTATACAGCGCTTTCATAAAAGAATTAAGACACTCTTTTTTACACTTTTAAAAAAAATAATAAACTAATTAAGAGGCTTGTACTAAAAATCCACAAGAAATGAACTTGTGGATCTTTTTATATTCTAAATGAACTCAAAGCATATGAGAATCAAAGGCGTGCATTCAACTCAGCACCCAGCTCTTCAAAGCCTGGTTTCCCAAGAAGAGCAAACATGTTTTTCTTATAAGCTTCAACTCCAGGCTGGTCAAATGGATTGATACCATTCAGGTAGCCAGAAAGAGCAATAGCCAACTCAAAGAAGTAAATAGTGTAGCCCAAAGTGAACTCATCTTGCTCAGGCAGTGTCACAAACATATTTGGAACTCCACCATCAGTGTGTGCTAACAGCACTCCATCTGTAGCTTTTTTATTGACAAAGTCAACATCTTTTCCTTGCAAGTAGCCAAGACCGTCCAAGTCTTCTGCCAATTCAGGAATCAGCACATTTTTGCGAGGTTTATCTACACGGATAACTGTTTCAAAGAGGATACGGGTACCTTCCTGGATAAATTGTCCCAGAGAGTGCAAGTCTGTTGAGAAGTTAGCTGAAGTTGGATAAATCCCTTTTTGGTCTTTCCCTTCTGACTCACCAGCCAGTTGCTTCCACCACTCAGAGAAGTATTGCAGAGATGGTTCATAGTTAGCTAGAACTTCTGTCAGATAACCTTTACGGTACAAGATATTGCGTACAACTGCATATTGATATGCTTCATTTTCAGCCAACTTATCAGAAGCATAAGCCTTGCGAGCAGCATTTGCTCCTTCCATTAACTTGCTGATATCAGCTCCTGCAGCTGCGATTGGCAAGAGCCCCACTGCTGTCAATACTGTAAAACGACCACCTACACTATCAGGCACTACAAAAGTATCCCAGCCATTAGCATCTGCTTCAACCTTAACTGCACCTTTAGCGCGGTCTGTAGTTGCGTAGATACGTTGGTTAGCTTCTTCTTGACCGTACTTCTTAACCAAGAGTTCTTTGAAGACACGGAAAGCAATAGCCGGTTCAGTTGTTGTACCTGATTTAGAAATCACGTTTACTGAGAAATCTTTGTCTGATACATAGTCTACCAAATCAGCCAAATAGCTTGAAGAGATAGAGTTTCCAGCATAGAGGATCTGAGGTGCCTTGCGTTCTTCCTTTCTTTGCAAGTTTACAAATGAATTATTCAAGAAATCAATAGCTGCACGAGCTCCTAAATAGGAACCACCAATACCGATTACGATCAATACCTCACTATCAGATTGGATTTTAGCAGCAGCCTTTTGAATACGAGCAAATTCATCTTTGTCATATTCTTCAGGTAAGTTCAACCAGCCAGTCATTTCTGCCCCAGGACCTGTACCATTTCGCAGAGCAGAATCTGCTGCAGTCACTTGAGGCTGCATATAATCTAGTTCATGTGGTGCAACAAATTTATCTAATACTTTTGAATAATCAAATTTAATATGTGACATAATATTCCTCCAAAATTTCTTCTCTTCTATCATAACCCTTACCTTAGATTTTTTCAAGTTTTTATACTGAATTTTTCCAAATTTTATCATAATTTAAACATTTGCGTAAAAAATGTTACAATATTAAAATTTGAACGAAATAAGACAAAAAAACGACTAGGTTTCCAGTCGTTATAATTCATTCAATAAATACTCAAATAATTCTAAGTTGCCATCTTCTTCATTGACCAAAAATTCTGGATGCCACTGGAGACCAATAATACGGTGCTCATCAATAGATTCGATTGCTTCAACAGTTTGATCACGTGGATCCACAGCCGTCACGCGGAAATTGGGTGCCAAGTCTTTAATACTCTGACGATGTACTGAGTTAACCTGACTTTCTTTACCAAATAATTTAGACACTACACTGCCATCCACTGTCTCAATAGAATGTGAAGTCCCAAAAGGTAGACCTTGCCAATGACCTTCAATATCCTGATTGAGTGTCCCACCAAAAGCAACGTTGACAAGCTGAACGCCACGGCAAATGGCTAAGATTGGTTTGTTCTGACGCAAGGCTTCTTGTAGAAGAGCTAGCTCAAACTCGTCGCGAGCTAGGTTATAGTCGTCGCTATCAATTGTTTTTTCCTCACCATAAAACTGAGGATGAACATTTTGTCCCCCAGTCAAGATGAGCTTATCAATCATTTCTACATAGTCATGGACAAGTGTCTCATCACCAACCGGAATGACCAAAGGAAGTCCGCCAACCTGACGAATACTTTCAGCAAATTTACAGGATACAGATGAGTGGATGTTTTTTCCTTCTGCGTCTACAGGACATAGGTTTGCCGCTACTCCAACAACTGTTCTTACCATTACTGACTTCCTTTCGTTCTCCATTGATAATCTTATCTTATCACCCTTACCCACTCCTGTCTAATATGTATTTTTTAAGTCCGTGATAAAATTTTTTTATCAGAAAAAGTTGCCCAAAATTAGGACAACTTTTTTGCTTATTCAAAGACAAATTGATTATGGTACAGTTCGGAGTAAAAGCCTCCAAGCTTGAGTAATTCGTGATGATTTCCTTGTTCGATAACCTCACCATCCTTAAGGACAATAATCTGATCGGCATTGAGAATAGTTTTCAAGCGATGGGCAATCACAAAGCTCGTTCTTCCTGCCACAATTGCCTCCATAGCATTTTGAATCTTGCTCTCTGTTACAGTATCCACGTTTGATGTTGCCTCATCCAAGATTAAGACCTGGGGATCCGTCATTAAGGTTCGAGCGATGGAAATCAACTGCTTCTGACCGGTTGAGAAGACGCTCTGGTCATCATTAATCAGAGTATCGTACTTATCTGGTAGACTTTCGATATATTCATGGATATGCGTAGCCTTAGCAGCTGCTTCTACCATCTCCTGACTAGCATCTGGCACACCGAAGCGGATATTATCCCGAATCGTTCCACTAAACAAGACCGAATCCTGCAAGACAATCCCGACCTTGCTCCGCAGGCTGTCCAAGTCGTAGTCACGAATGTCTTTGCCATCAAAAGAAATGCTACCTGCATCCACATCGTAGAAACGATTGATGAGGTTCATGATGGTTGTTTTCCCCGAACCAGTCGGGCCTACAACTGCTATCATCTGCCCCTTAGGAGCTGAAATGCTAACATCTTTTAAAATCGGCTTGTCTGGCACATAAGAGAAATCAATGTGACTGATTTCAACACCTTCTCGCAATTCCGTAAAGGCAGGCGCATTTTGCGGACGAATCTCTTCTTCTGCATCGAACATTTCTTGGATACGATCCGCCCCAGTAAAGGCCAACTGGAGGCTCCCCCAACTCGCAGCCACCTGGATAATCGGCTGGTAGTACTGCTGAGAAAATTGGGTAAACATGACGATCAAACCTAGGGCTGTCGTTGTTTCGATACTTGGATCGTTCAGCAAGACCGCAGAACCTGCAAAAATAACGATGGCCGTATTGACCAAGCTCATCCCATTCATAACAGGAAAGAGGATGCCTGAGAACATTCTCCCTTTAAAGGTTGCCTTGCGCACGCGCTCATTTTGCTCCACAAAGCCTGCTACGATGTCGTCTTGAATTCCTTGTACGATAACAGCTTTCTGTCCAGAAATACTCTCATCCATGTAGGCGTTGAGTTTCCCAACCTCTTTTTGCTGGAGATTGGTGTACTTGCGGGCCATCTTCACGATGAAAACCAACATGAGAAAGGCCACTGGGGTGCTGGCTACTGTTATCAGGGCTAGCGTCACATTTCTTGAAAACATGACAAAAATCAAACCGATGTAAAGAGCAATATTGCTCATAACCTGAACTAGGCTTTCATTGAAGGCTTGAAGGATGTTGTCCAAGTCACTCGTGAAGCGAGAAAGAATATCGCCATCCTGATGGCGGTCAAAGAAAGAAACGGTCAAACGAGAGAGTTTGCCAAAGAGGCCCTTACGCATCTCATTTGTTGACTCAGCAATCACACGGGTCATCAAGGTCATGTAAATCAAACTGGATACCACTAGGGCGAGAACAACCAGAGCTAAATTCAGCATCAGAGCTGACAAACTCTGCCAGGCTAGTTCGGAAGTTCCATTTTGATAAGCCAGAACTAGGTTAGCGAGCTCCGTCACTGCTTGACCTGAAAAAACTGGAAAGAGGGCTTGGGCAATCGTCGCAACTGCAACCATCAGAACCACAATGACAAAGGAGAACTTGTAAACTTTAAAATAATTCCAGAAAAATCGAACGGTTTTCATTTTATTCCTCCTTTCCCTTTTGTGTTTCGTAGATTTCGCGGTAGACGGCATTGTTAGCTACCAAGTCTGCATGCCGTCCTTCTCCAATCAAGCGTCCTTGGTCCAAGACCAAAATCTTGTCTGCATGGACGACTGAACTAATCTTTTGAGCGATGATAATGGTTGTCGTCCCTTTCAGGTCTTTATTCAAAGCTTCCTGCACGAGTCTCTCTGACTTGGCATCCAAGGCCGAAGTCGAATCGTCAAAAATCAGGATACGGGGATTGCTGACAATCCCACGGGCAATCGACATCCGTTGCTTTTGTCCACCAGAAAAGTTGGTGCCACGTTCTTCGACCTGACTCTCAAATTTGTTTTCCATACGCCCAATAAATTCGCTGGCTTGAGCAATTCGTGCTGCACGTTCCATTTCTGACACGCTGGCATTGCCTTTTCCTTGACGAAGATTATCTGCAATGGTCCCGCTAAAGAGAATAGCACGTTGCAAGACGATGGAAACTGTTTTACGTAAGGTTCCCTCGCTGACGTCTCGAATATCCTTGCCACCAATCTTAATAGATCCCTCCTGTGGATCAAACAGTCGTGGAATTAACTGAGCCAAGGTAGACTTCCCTGCTCCAGTAGCCCCAACCACACCGACCATCTGACCGGGCGCAATATCAAAGCTTACATTCTTCAGCATAGGCTCGTCATCATTGGGATAGGTAAAGGTCACATTTTTAAAAGAGAGACTTCCTTCTAACTCTTCATCTGGGAGATCTTTAAAGGTCATCGCTGGCTCGGTATCTAGAATTTCGCGGATACGACGCAAGGAAATCATGGCACGACTGACAGAATTCCCTAAAAATCCAACCATGATGATGGTAAAGATAATCTGGCTGAGATAGTTGATAAAGGAAGCAATCGAGCCCACTACAGACGGATCTGACTGAGCCATTCCAGCCACCAACCAGATAGAGAGGAAGACCGCTCCATAGCCGACTAGCATCATAACGGGTTCTATAACTGAGAAGGCATAACCGATATAAAGATTTTGGCCGAGAAGTTCATCAGAAACATCGGTAAATTTGTCAAATTGTGCTTTTTCTTGTACAAAGGATTTGACCACGCGCACACCACGTAGATTTTCCTTGGCGATAGCATTGATCCGTTCAAGAAGGGTTTGAAACTTAGCAAATCGTGGCCCCATCATTCCCATCATGATAGCAGTTAGTGCAAAAATCAGCACTACCATAAGGACAATTACCCACCAAAGCGAAGGCAGGGTGTGAACCGCTAAGATAAAGGAACCAATAAAAAGCAAAGGAAGACGGAAAAGGATTTGGAAAACCATCATCACCATGTTCTGAATTTGGTTGATATCATTGGTCATGCGGACAACCAGATTCCCAGCATTAAACCGCTCAATGTTGGCATAAGAAAAGGTTTGGATCTTACGAAAAGCATCTTCCCGAAGATCCGAAGATACTCCCTGAGCGATATAAGCTGCAAGAATAACATTGACACCACCTGCAACCAGACCCACGAGGGCTACTCCTATCAACCATGCCCCAATACTATAAATAGCCTCATGTCGGCCAGCCAGTAGAGCATCTAAAACCTCCTGCAAATAGCGAGGTTGCAAGAGTGAGCTCGCAACCATCAAGCCTGTCATCACAAAGGATGCCAAGGCTTGCCATTTATAGGCTTTAATTTTTTCAATCAGCATACTTCCTCCTAATTAGATAGACAAAAGGGAGTGACGAAATTCGCCAGCTCCTCTCATTCTTTCATGTTGATGCTATTCTAGCAAAAAAGAGGAATCTTGTCAAAGGCGTTTTCTTATTATAAATTAGTGCGCTTTCACTCGCAAGTAATGCATGAAAAGGCTTTTTATGGTAAAATGAAAAGAAGAACTCTTAAAAGGAGGAGAAGATGAAGAAACAAACCATCGCTGTCTTGGGTCCTGGTTCTTGGGGAACTGCCCTTTCGCAGGTCCTAAACGACAATGGACACGAGGTTCGGATTTGGGGAAATATTCCTGACCAAATCGATGAAATCAATAGCCAACATACAAACAAACGCTACTTTAAAGACATCCTACTCGACGAAAACATCAAGGCCTACCATGACTTGGAAGAAACACTAAAGGATGTGGATGCTGTTTTATTTGTAGTCCCAACAAAAGTAACGAGACTGGTTGCCCAACAAGTAGCAAAGGTACTCAATCACAAGGTTGTCATCATGCATGCCTCCAAAGGATTGGAACCAGATAGCCATAAACGCCTCTCAACTATTCTGGAAGAGGAAATTCCAGCTGACCTCCGTAGTGACATCGTCGTTGTTTCAGGACCTAGCCACGCTGAGGAAACGATTGTACGGGATATTACCTTGATCACTGCAGCCTCTAAAGATCTTGAAACTGCCCAGTACGTTCAAAATCTCTTTAGTAATCACTACTTCCGCCTCTATACCAATACAGATGTTATCGGGGTTGAAACCGCTGGTGCTCTTAAAAATATCATTGCAGTTGGTGCAGGAGCATTGCATGGTCTAGGATTTGGCGACAATGCCAAGGCAGCCATCATCGCCCGTGGCTTGGCAGAAATCACCCGTCTAGGTGTCGCTCTTGGAGCTAATCCTCTGACTTATAGCGGTCTTTCTGGAGTTGGTGATTTGATCGTAACGGGGACATCTGTCCACTCTCGTAACTGGAGGGCAGGTGACGCTCTCGGTCGTGGAGAATCCCTCGCAGACATCGAAGCCAACATGGGCATGGTCATTGAAGGAATTTCAACGACTCGAGCAGCTTACGAACTGGCTCAGGAATTGGGTGTCTACATGCCAATCACACAAGCCATTTATCGAGTTATCTATGAAGGTGTCAATATCAAAGAAGCAATCAATGACATCATGAACAATGAATTTAAAGCAGAAAACGAATGGTCTTAGACCCTTATGGAAAGGAACATTATGAAACAAAAAGTCAGAAAAGCAATTATCCCTGCAGCTGGACTAGGAACTCGTTTCCTCCCTGCAACCAAAGCCTTGGCCAAGGAAATGTTGCCAATCGTAGATAAACCAACCATCCAATTTATCGTTGAAGAAGCTCTCAAGTCTGGAATCGAAGATATCTTGGTTGTTACAGGTAAGTCAAAACGTTCTATCGAGGACCACTTCGACTCAAACTTCGAATTGGAATACAACCTCAAAGAAAAAGGGAAAACGGATCTTTTGAAGCTAGTAGATGAAACAACTGGTATGCGTCTGCATTTTATCCGCCAAACTCATCCACGCGGTCTCGGAGATGCTGTTTTGCAAGCCAAGGCTTTCGTCGGAAATGAACCTTTTGTCGTGATGCTTGGGGATGACTTGATGGATATCACTAATGAAAAGGCTGTTCCGCTCACCAAACAACTCATGGATGACTATGAACGTACCCATGCGTCTACTATCGCTGTCATGCCTGTCCCTCACGATGAAGTATCTGCCTATGGGGTTATTGCTCCGCAAGGCGAAGGGAAAAACGGCCTTTACAGTGTTGAAACCTTTGTTGAAAAACCTGCTCCAGAGGACGCTCCTAGCGACCTTGCTATTATTGGACGCTACCTCCTCACGCCTGAAATTTTCCAAATCCTCGAAAACCAAGCTCCAGGTGCAGGAAATGAAATTCAACTGACAGATGCAATCGACACCCTCAATAAAACACAACGTGTATTTGCTCGTGAGTTCAAGGGAGCTCGTTACGATGTCGGAGACAAGTTTGGCTTTATGAAAACATCCATCGACTACGCTCTCAAACACCCACAAGTCAAGGATGATTTGAAAGATTACCTCATCCAACTTGGGAAAGAGTTAGCTGAGGGGAAATAGAAGAAAAACAAAGCTCTTAATTAAGGGCTTTTTTGTTGAAGCTTGCAATAAAAAAAGCCATCTTTGCAGATGACTTATTAGCAACCGAATCGGTGCTTGCATTTAACTATTCCATCCCTACACATAGCTCATTCCCTTGTAGAAAAGGAAAACGGCCAAGACAATAAAAAGTACGGTGGCTCCGATTCTCTGGCTAGTACTATACATCCTTCTCTCCCCTTTGACTGGAAAGATGACTGCTAGCAAAGCCCCGCCTACTGCGCCACCGATATGCCCTGCTAGGCTGATTCCTGGGATCAGAACACTTCCAATGATATTTATCACGAAAAGTGTCAGATAGGATTGCCCCAACTGCTGGATATAGGAGTTGCGAGTTGCGTAGCGCAAGACGATAATCGCAGCAAATAACCCATAGAGAGAAGTGGACGCTCCTGCTGCTAGGACTTTCGGTGTGAAAGCAAAAACAAAGAGGTTGCCCATCATTCCTGATAAGAGATAGAGAAAAAAGAACTGTCTGGAGCCGAAAATCTCCTCCACCTGTCGTCCAAGAAAGTAGAGTGAAATCATATTGACAATGAAATGCTCCCAACCGATATGCACAAATATAGCCGAAAAAAGGCGCCAAATCTGCTCGGGGAACAGGCGAATGATCGGTCCATACATGGCTCCAAACTGAAAAAGAGTTTTTGCTTGATCAAAGTTGATACCCGTAGTAATCAACATCAAGAGAAATACCAATGCTGTTACTAGGAGAAAGAAACTAGTCACAGGGTAACGTTTATCAAAGATTTCCTTCATAGATTAGCACCTCCTGGACGGGAATATCGTGATCTTCCGAGTTGAAATTCTGGATTTGACAAGGATAGATTGTGCTCATGGTATGCCCAGCAAAATTCTCCAGATAGCGGTCGTAGTAGCCTCCACCATATCCAATCCGATAGCCCTCTGTTGTAAAAGCCAAGCCCGGAACATGAATTAAATCAATCTGAGACGGTTCCACCACTTCCAAGTCTCCTTGCGGTTCCAGTAAACCAAAGGAAGTTTTTACCAACTGCTGCGGATCATAGACCACAAACTCCATGCGCCCCTTGGGATAGGTTTTGGGTATCAGAACCTTTTTGCCCTCCTTCAGCGCCCGCTTGATCAATCCTTGCGTTTGAAATTCATGAGTAAAGGAGAGATAGGTTGCGATGACCTTAGCTTCTTGGTAAAAAGGATGCTTTAAAAATCGCTCTGTTAAAGCTCGATCCATAGCCTGTTTTTGCTCCTGAGATAGAGCCTTCATTTCTTGCAAAATTTTCTTGCGTAGTTCTGCTTTCATAGACAATTCCTCTACTCTACCGCCTTCTTTTTCAGGAAACTAGAAACCGCATCAACCCCAATAGCTAAGGCCTCTTCCTTAGGACTCATCTGAGGATGATGAAGGGCGTAGGGACTATCAATACCTAGCCAGAACATAACGCCATCAACTTTTGAAAGGAGGTAACCAAAGTCCTCACCTGTCATAGCAGGCTCGATATCAATCAACTCGATTCCATCTTTCTCTTCAAAGAATGTCATTAGTTCACGCGCCAAGGCTGGATGGTTCTCAACAGGCAGGTAGCCCCCTTGTTTGAGTTCCACTTCTACTTCCATACCAAAGGCTGCCGCAACTCCTTCTGCGACTGTTTTGACTCTCTTTTGTACCAAAAGGCTCATTTCCTGAGTCAAGGCGCGAATAGTTCCATGTAAAAAAGCTGTGTCTGTGATGACATTGTTAGTTGTTCCAGCTTGGAAAAGGCCAAAGGTCACCACCGCTCCCTCGATGGGGTTGACATTGCGGCTGACAACTGACTGCACTTGGGTTACAAAGTAACTAGCAGCCACCAAGGCGTCATTAGCCTCGTGCGGAAAGGCTGCGTGTCCGCCCTTTCCTTTGAAACGAACCTTCACCTCACAAGTCCCTGCAAAGAGAGTGTGTGTATTGGTCGCAATCTGTCCAACCTTCAGATCCGGACGAACATGGAGGCCATAAAATTGGTCTGGCAACCAGTCCCCAAAAGCACCATCCTCATACATGAGCATACCACCGGCTTCATTCTCCTCTGCAGGCTGAAATAGGAAGAGCAGATTATTCTTGGGTTGCTCCTCAAGGGCGCGCTCGAGACAGCCCAAGGCAATGGTCATATGAAAATCATGACCACAAGCATGCATGCGACCTTGGTGTTGAGAGGCAAAAGGCAGTCCTGTTTGTTCGACGATAGGCAGACCATCAATGTCTGTTCGCCAACCAATGGTTCGTTCCGGCTGACTTCCCTGCAGGTAGACCAAAATCCCTGTCCGCCAAGTACGAATTTGAACAAAATCCTTGCCCGTAGTCAATTTCTCAATCACATTCAGCAAATAAGTCTGGGTTTTGAACTCTTCCAAGCCAATCTCTGGAACCTGGTGCAAATCTCGTCTAGTCTGAATCAAATCTAACATCTATCTATCCTCCGATATAACAGAAAGAGGCTGGAAAAAGGGTTCCGCCTCTTTTTTACTTTTACAAGGTACGAAGCGCATCTTCTAGCGCTGTTTTTTGTTGGGTTTGGCTGTCGATTTCTTTGATGATACGAGCCGGAACACCTGCTACTACAACGTTTTCTGGGACATCTTGCGTCACGATAGCTCCTGCAGCGACAACTGAACCACTACCGATTTGGACTCCTTCGATGACCACTGCATTAGCTCCGATAAGAACGTTGTCTCCGACACGGACTGGTTCGGCGCTAGCTGGCTCAATCACACCCGCCAAAACTGCACCTGCACCAACGTGGCTGTTTTTCCCAACGATGGCGCGGCCACCAAGGATGGTACCCATGTCAATCATGGTTCCAGCACCGATTTCAGCACCGATATTGATAACTGCTCCCATCATGATAACAGCATTGTCACCAATTTCAACTTGGTCACGGATAATAGCACCCGGCTCGATACGAGCGTTGATAGCACGTTTATCTAGCAAAGGAACTGCCGAATTACGAGCATCTTGCTCAACAACATAGTCTTGATTTTCTACTAAACCATCGAGAAGCGGAGCGACGTCCTTCCAGTCTCCAAATAGGACATTGCCTAGTTTGACAACAGAGCTTGGTACAGCAGTTGCGAGTTGTCCTTCAAAGGTTACTTTAACACTGGTTTTCTTTTCCGCATTGGCGATAAATTGGATAATCTCTTGAGCGTTCATTTTTGTAGCAGTCATAGGCGCCTCCTGGTTCGTTATAATGATACCTATTCTACCAAAAAAGACCTCAAATTTGAAGCCTTAAGCACTCGAACAGAACATTTTACCTTTCCTTCGTTTCCTCTATTGATAAGAAAACCATTGGGACGATAATCAAAATCATAGCCAAAGCTAGAAAACCATCCAAAACCATACCTAGAAATAGTACACTTAACAATGCGGAAGATAAAGGTTCGCTGGCACTCACAACTGATACAACTAAAGGTGAGACGAGTAGCACAGCCTTCATCGAAAGGAAAAAAGCAAAAGCCGTTCCAAACACAGCAATAGTAAAACAAATCAAAAGGCTCGTCACATCAAGTTGGAAGGTAATCTGATGAATAGGATAAAGAAAATTGCTAAAAATACCTGCTAGCAACATCCCCCAACCAACAGTCGGCACAAAACCATAGTCACGTGCAAAACGCTGAGGCAGGATAACGTTGAACATAACCCCTACAGCACTGAGGAGTCCAGTGACCAAAGCTAAGGGAGTCATGGATAACTGGGACAAATCTCCTTTTGTGGCCATCAAAAAAACACCTAACATGACAATCAAAACATAGAGAACGGCTGTGATAGAAGCCTTCTTTTGATAGACGATACGATTATAAAACAAGATAAAAACTGGACTGATAAATTGCAAAATCGTTGCTGTCGTCGCATTGGAATACTCAACACAGAGATAAAAGAAAAACTGCACAGAAAAAATACCTAGAATAGCATAGGCTAAAAAAGGCAGATAATTTTTCTTGTCCCGCCAGATATCCAATAACTGGGTGCGTAACTGAAAGGCTGATAAAACTAAAACCAAACTCCCTGCCACTAGCAAGCGCATGGAAGTGATCCAGCCAGACGACACCTGATAATGGGCGAAAAAATATTCTCCTAAAATACCACAAATTCCCCAAATCAGACCTGACAACAGTGAATATAGAGTTCCCTTAAAAATCTTCTTTTGATACTTATTCATTCTCCTATTGTAACA
>CAJPRB010000014.1:0-17919 GCA_905372925.1 uncultured Streptococcus sp. | reverse complement strand
CTCTAAGACATTACAAAAAAATTTAACAAATTTGGTGTAAAAAGATTGACTAATTATCCCAAATGGTGTAAAATGTTTTTTGTAAGTAAGAAATAACTAAAAAAACAACTAAGAAAATAAACTATAAAAATGTTTTGGCGAACGGTATTTATAGATTTATCATTGTTTTTATTATGCTTTCATTTTAGCCAATTTGGTGTGAGTTGTCAAGTGTAATGCAGAAAAATAGTTAAAAATTTAGTTGTTTCTTATTTACATAAAGTGTAAAAAGGAGGAACGCATATGCCAGATATCGCAAACGGTCGTGAAAAGGTTAATGCTTTCTTAAAAGAGAAAGGCATTAAAAAGACAACTCTAGCGGTTGCTTACGGCTTTAAGCGACAGGAAGTAACAAACATTCTAAGTGGGACGACAAAAGGTCCACGAGCGAACAGTTTCATTCTTCAGGTTATTGAAGACTATGGGATTGAGTAGCACAAAAAAGCACCTAACAGAAGTCAGGCGCATATCAAAATAACTAACTGAATTATATCACGAAAGGAGCAAAAATGGAAGCAGTTGAAATTGTAAGAATTAAAGATGTGATCATTGAAAAAGTCTCTGCTAATGATGAAGAATTAGAACACATCTTTGGATGCTCAAAGCGACAAGCGGGAGACATGAGACGCGAGATGAAGAAGCTACCTAGCCAACAGAATCATCTTAGGAATGATGGCCAACTTGTCACGATTAAAGGTTTTGATGCCTACCTGCAATACAGAGGCAGTCGAGATTGGAAAAAAGAAATGGTGAAAAGCAAGAAAATGAGGTCAGTCGGATGAACCTACTAACAAGAATTAAAAACTACTTTTCGGAAGAGGTCGAAGAAACCAATTTGGACTGGAGAGTGGTCGCTCTGGACCTCAATCAATCACTGATTGAATCACAAGAAAGACTTCAAGAAGCGAATCAAGAAATCGCAGACTTAAAGAAAATCGTAGCAATCTATAAAGAAAAGGAGAATGTAAAATGATGGAATACATTTACCTGGTAACAATCGTAGGAATCGGTCTATGGTCGCTAGTAAATACGCTGGATGACCACGCTGAAATGAAGCAAAAGGAGCGTCAGCAAATAGCTAACAATGTTGCACGTATGAACCTGGAGAAATCAGATAAGCAATTTACTTATGATGTGCAACCTCCGGAAGGACTTGCAAAAGGTGTAGAAGAAGGAGTTTGAAATGGTCCGAAATAAATTGACAGATTTAACTAATACTCTCTTTGGCCAACTAGAAACATTGGATGATAGGGATCTTACTGCTGATGAATTAAAGACCGAGCTTCAACGATCAAAACAGATGGTCGCAATCTCGAGTCAAATCCTACAAGCTGGCCAGTTGGCGCTAGATGCTGAAAAATTCAAAGACAAGGTAGGTGAAGTCAATGCCCCGATCGCTTTGCTGGAAGGATGAGTACACGGAGTACATGCATGAAATTTGCCATGGTCGATTAACTCCCGAAGTAACCAGGTTACTAAATGAGAAATTTGGGACAAACTATACCAAGACTCAAATAGGCGGCGTACGCAAACGCCTTGGATTACCAGTTGGGAAAATCTATCAAGGTCGATTGCTGACGAGGGAGCAACATGATTATCTTGTGTCAATTCAAAAAAATAAGATTTCTCGTGATGTCGCAAATGAAATGAACCAAAAATTTGGCTTATCACTAACTGAGAAACAGATTAAGAGTTATCGGAGAAATAATAATCTACACAGTGGTTTGACGGGAAGATTCGAGAAAGGTCAGACTCCCCACAATAAGGGGAAGAAATACCCCAATATGCCAAAAAATAGCGGGCAGTTCAAAAAAGGTAATCGACCTCCGAATTATGTACCTGTAGGAACTATCAACTATACAACAGACGGCTATCCGAAAGAAAAAATCGGAGAACCTAATCGATGGGTTTTGAAACACCGCAAGGTTTGGGAGGAACATCATGGCCCGATACCAAAAGGATACTCAATCGTTTTCCTAGACGGAGATAAAACAAACTATGACATTTCAAACCTAGCTTGTTTATCTAAAAACGAAATCGCTAGAATGAATCAAAATCATCTATTCACGTCCGACGCTGATTTAACTAAATCGGGGATTGGACTAACAAAACTATCAAACAAAATCAGAGAGGTAGAAAAAAATGGCTAGTTTATATGAACTAACAGGTCAGTTCCTGACAATTTATCAAATGGATATTGATGATGAAACAAAAGCAGACACGCTTGAGGCCATCGATTGGCAAGAACAATTCGAACAGAAAGCCGAAGGATATGCCCATGTTATCAAGAATCTAGAAGCCGACGTGGCCATGTACAAGGCTGAGGAAGAGAGCTTCAAAGCCAAGAAACAGGCGGCACAGAAAAAGCTGGATTATGTTAAAGATAACATTATGACAGCTATGAATGTCACAGGTCAAACCGAAGTCAAGAGTGGTGCCCTGATTATAAAAATTGCTAAGAATCCAGAATCAGTCAAGGTCAACGAAGATGACCTTCCGAAAAAATATTTTACAAAAAAAGTGACGCTTGCGCCAGACAAAAAAACACTCAAAGAGTTGCTTAAATCTGGCAAGAAAGTCAAAGGTGCGGAACTTGTCCGGACAGAAAAGTTGGTGATTAAGTAATGGAATTGATGAATAAAACACGAGTAACGGATTCACTAGCAGTTGTGATTGGACCAGAATCAATTGAAGTGCTTGTTACAGAAGGATTTCTATTCGATGTTGCGATTCGTTTTGTGAAAGTAGACGAAACGAATCTTGATCAGGGAAATGAAAAGCCGGTGTTTACTCCGGAGTACAAGCTGGTCACAGTCGCTAAATACAAAGAAAAACCTATCTTTGAATCGGAAGAAGATATTCGAAAATTTGAGAAGCAAGCAAAAGAAGTTAAATCGCTATTTGCCTTTGCAAAGGTAAATAAACAAAATTGGTTTAACACTGCCCTTTATCCAGGAGTGCTGACTGAGAAAGTTGGTGTTTGATGAAAATTTTATCTATTGACCCAAGCAGTAATAAAATTGAAACCTCAACAACAGGGATTGTCTTGTTGGATAATGCAAAACTTGTTGACTATTGGGTAGTCCCTTATGGCGCTCAAAACTTTAAAGCCTGGTTTAAAGAGATTGGTCGCAGTCTTGAGTTTGATATAGTGGTCGTTGAAAAATTTGAGGTTAGGGATAATGATTATTCCAGGGACAACTCAGTAGTTGAGACCATTGCAGCTATCGAACTATGTTATCCGGACTTAGTTTTGCAACGTAACGCAGGTTATCAGACAGATATACCAAATGACTTGCTGAAAGCTCTTGGACTATGGTCCTTTGAAAAGAGTCACCACAACGATGTGAGGGCAGCCGCAAGACTTGGGCTCTTCTATGCCCAGAGGAACGATATTGAGGAGGTGATTGTGGACATTGGCGATCGAATTACGCAAATGGCAAGCTGAAGCAGTCAAAAGAAGTGACCGTAATTGTCCTGGGATTTTCCTTGAGGCATACGGTGGACGTGGTAAAACAATCTGTGCTTTTGAAATAGCGAAGCACAAGGGGGCTAAAAAAGTCCTAGTAATCAATAATCGGTTGGCCATTCTGGATGGCTGGAGTAGTACCTATAAAAATTTAGGCTATAATACTGATTTTGAATTAGAAACCATGACGGACCGCAGATTGCAGAACAGACTTGCAAGCGGTGAGTCTATTGAGTGCGATGTGTTCATTATTGACGAGTGGCAGAACATGTCTAGTGATGCCAACGTGAAGGCTTATCGCAAGGTCAAACGTGGCTATACAGTTGGATTATCTGCAACCCCGATCAGGAAGAAGGGGCAAAATTTTTACCCTCTAGAAAAAACATTTTTTGGTATGGCTGATCCTAATCAAAGGGAAAACTGGCAACTAGCCCACGGCAAGATGAAGTATTCCAAATTCAGCTATTCTAAGCAAGAATGGGATGACTTTCGAGATTATGAAAACTATGTAAGTAATCTGCCCAACTTCTTCCGCTGGGAAGAAGTAGAAGATATTGAGGAGGCCGAAGAAAACAACGGATTTGAAGTTGTCTTTGAACCTATCTGGTGTCTAACAGCAAATCCGGAGGAATTAGATCAATTTAGAAAATTGAACATCGTTGGGAAAAATGGTAAATATGCCATGGCCAAACAAACATTTGGTCGAAAGACTTTTGAACGATATTTAATCCAGACAGGATTTGAGGTTGACTTCCCAAAGTTGAAGGCTGTTAATGCAGATACTCCAATGCTACTTCAATTGGATCTTCTGCTGGCTAGTAAGACAGAAATGTTGATAGTCAGCAAATCTAAGCAGATTGTAGAGGTCATTCGAGAACGTCATCCAGAAATTGGTATTTGGACAGGAGATAAGAAGGACTCTCTTGAACAGACAAACGTTGTAGCCACGAGCCAGGTGTTGGGTGTGGGTGTGGATGGTCTACAACATAAATTTAAGACTATTGTAATTTTAGATCCTGTCAGTCCGTCTGACGGTGATTATGACGATTATCGCCAGCTTCTGTGGCGAGTAACAGGCAGCCGTCAACAGCATGACGTGCGTGTCATTGAATTTTATTTTTAAGGAGAATCAAAATGAAACTTTCAAGTGATTATATTGTAATGCGTGACAAACAAAGCGGACATTTTTTAAATGAACTCAAGAACAAGCGTTCTTCATTAGCTACTCAGGCCGGTTTTGTGGATGATATTCGAGGTGCTCTTACAATGCCATATGATTGTTATCTTGAACAGAAAACAGCGCTAAAAGCATTGGCTAAAGTACACGGAATGGAGATTATTCGGGTTAAGGCTACATTTGATCTAACTTATCCAAATGGTGGCGATGTTCAAAAAATCGAGCGCGAGAATAAAAATATTGGTTTGTTTGATCTATTGAGAAGTTTATAAGAGGGGGATTTATGGTAACAAAACAACAATCCCCAATCTTTGTCACTTTACAGAGCATCCAGCAGAGTTTGGTTGCTCCGAAAGGCCAGTATAACAGTTTTGGGAAGTATAGCTATCGAAGCGCTGAGGACATCCTAGAAGCGCTGAAGCCAATCTTACAGGAACACGATGCAGTATTGATTTTGCAAGATGGAATTGTGCAAATCGGTGACAGGTACTATGTTGAAGCAACTGCGACTCTTTATGCGGTTGGTGAAACTATTGGGACTACAGCCTATGCTAGAGAAGATGATAGCAAAAAAGGGATGGATGGTAGTCAAGTTACAGGTGCTGCATCCAGCTATGCACGTAAGTACGCGCTAAATGGACTCTTTATGATTGATGACAACAAGGATCCTGATACGGATGAATATCATAATCAGAATAGCCAAGCAGGCCGTACGTCGCAAAAACCAGCTCAAAAAACAAATAGCCAGCAAAAGCAACCGGCTAATGCTCCAGCTAAAAGTAACGGAGCCAAAACAATTACAGGAGCACAGGCTAAAGCCATTCGGACAGAACTCAAAAATATGGCTGAGGCTACAGGGAGTCCTGCTGCAACAATTGGAAAATGGTTCATCAATAAAATGGGTGTTGACAAACCTGAAAGCATTCCAGCTGATCGATTGAAGGAAGCTCAGAAGATTATAGCAGATGCTAAGAAAGCAAGAGGTATTGAGTAATGGGATATACGGAACTGGGGCGCAAACGTCCGATTGAATTACAGATTGATTATTATGATAAGATCCTAGTTTATCAGCATCAAGGTGAGATTTGGGGTGTATGTTATAAGCACGGAGAAATTGATTGTGTTTACAACTACACTAAGAACGATTTCTTTTGGCTTGAAATTTCAGATATGTCCTTAAAAGAAATTGTTACTAAAATTATCAAGCCTTTGAAGAGAAATAACCCTGGATTATACTCATTTCATGAGAGTACGTTCAGTAGAATTTTGGAGGTAATAAAATAATGATTAATAATGCTGTACTTGTAGGGCGCATGACCCGTGATGCTGAACTCCGCTATACACCGCAAAATGTAGCAGTTGCGACTTTTACTCTTGCAGTAAACCGTACATTCAAGAGTCAAAATGGCGAACGCGAGGCTGACTTTATCAACTGCGTTATGTGGCGCCAACAAGCCGAAAATCTTGCAAACTGGGCTAAAAAAGGCTCACTTATCGGGGTGACAGGCCGTATTCAGACTCGTAGTTACGATAACCAGCAAGGACAACGTGTCTACGTGACAGAAGTCGTGGCTGAGAATTTCCAAATGTTGGAAAGTCGTAATCAACAAAGTTCGAATGATACATTTGGGAATGACAACCCGATGGATATTCAAGACGACGATTTACCATTCTAAGGAGTTACTAAATGGGAATGAAAGAACATGCCTTGGCTTATCAAAAAAAAGGATTTTCGGTTATTCCTATTAGTCCTTCAAATAAGCAACCGATGATCAAATTTGCTGATAAACCAGCTATGACTGCGCAAGAAATTGAGGATTTTTGGAGTCAGTATCCGGATAGCAACATTGCTGTCCGGACTGACAAATTCTTCGTAATCGATATTGACTTACACGGTAAGCATAACGGATACGAGAGCTTGGCAAATTGGGAGCATCTGAATTTGATAACTCCAACGCTGCAGGCAAGAACTGCAAGTGGTGGAAAACATATCTTTTACTTTAAGCATCCAGACGTGACCATGACTCAAATGATAGGCTTTCTACCTGGCGTCGACATCAAGGCGCATCCAAATAACTATGTTTTAGTTGCTCCATCTAAGACCCCAAAAGGAGAATATGCCTGGGACTTAGAAAAATCTAAAGAGGGTGGCACTATGGTCACTGCTAGTCGATCTCTTGTTATGGCCATTAAGAAGGAATACAACAAAAAGAACTCTGGTAGCGATCTGGATAATATCTACTATCAAATCAGCAAAGGTGCTGGCAAACGAAACAGAACAACCGAATTATTTGAAATGGTTGTCCTAGGCTTCGGCGATGAAGGCAGCAGAAATGATACACTTGCAAAATTTGTAGGCGGACTCTTGAGCAGGTCAGTAGAACCGAACTGTATACTGCAACTAGCAGAAACAGCCAACAACAATTCAGTAGAACCTCTTAGTCACAAAGAATTAAGTAGGACTGTTGAATCCATGATCAAGAAACACATGAGGGGGGGTGGCCATAATAGGTGATGTTACGAATATTTCAATCAAGCAATTTTCGCGCAGAAAGAAAAAAATCTTAAACGAAGAAGGTGAACAGATTGAGATTGAATCGATTGTGGCTGACAGTCCCAGAAATGTTCTTCTTGCAATGAAGAGCGATAACAAGCTCAACGACTTTCTCCGGCACAATGAGTTTACTGGAGAACATGAAATTGTGGAGGATGTCAAACTGGATGCTATCCAGTTGAGAAAGGGGCAGCTACCTTCTGCCTTCGAATCCTATTTGAGCGTTTACTTAGAAAATCACTTCAAGACAGTTTTCAAGGCTGGAGCATTAAGGGATGGCATCGAAGCGTTCTTTGCAGAAAAAACCTACAATCCGGTTAAAGAATATATGGAAAATGCTTATGAGTCATGGGATCATAAAGAACGACTTGCCCAGGTATTTCAAACTTGGTTAGGTGCCGAGGACAGTATTTTCGTTCAAAAAATAGCCGTCATGTTCTTTGTTGGGGCAGTCTCCAAGGTTTTTAATCCATGGGTTAAATTTGACTACACACTGGATCTTGTCGGTGGCCAGGGGGCTGGAAAGACCACTTTCTTGCAAAAAATAGCCGTCGATTGGTACACAGATTCAGCTAAGGATTTTATGGACAAGGACAACTATGAGATTATGCTGAAATCACTGATCGTCAACGATGATGAGATGGTTGCTTCCAGAAAGACTACTTTTGACGAACTCAAAGCCTTTGTGACTAAAACAGAACTTTCTTTCCGTAGATCCTACGGTCGCAGGGCTGAAAAATTTCCTAAAAACTTTGTGATCGCAAGGACTAGCAATAAAATTGAGTATCTGGGAGATAAGACTGGCGAGCGGCGCTTTCTGCCTGTGCTGGTGGATGCAGGCCAGCAGTTTGTAAAACCTTTTGATATGACAGAGAATGATGTGCTCCAGCTTTGGGGTGAAGCAGTTGCCATCTACAAAAAAGGATTTATGCTTACCTTTGATGATGAGTTCGAAAATGAGCTTGCGGTCTATAAGGAGCGTTTCACTTATAAAGATGAGGCAGAATCACAGGTCTACGATTATCTTGAAATGCTAGTCCCGGAAGAGTGGGAAGACTTTTCAGTTTCTCAGCAATATCAATATACCTGGTGCTACTTCAATGATGGTAGCTATCGCAATGAGTCTGGTCTGATATATGAAGGTGTGAAGCTTCAATCAAGCGTGTCTGCTAAACAAATACTAAAGAATGTCTTTGATATTGATAGCGCGAGAGGTGAAAAGATTGCTAGGAAAATCAAGTTGATTATGGACAATAATCAGGATTGGGAATATAAAATAAAGAAGGTTAAAGGGAAGACATTACGTGCATATTTTAGAAAAAAATATACAAACAGAAGTGATGTAACCTTTTAGGCAAAAAACGGTCAAAAATCGTGTTTCGGTTACATCAGGTTACATCATTGATGTAACCGCAGGAAAAGTCAGTTATATCAAAGGTTTGAGTGCTGTTTTTGATAAAAATTTAAAAAAAGTGATGTAACCCTCCTAAACCCTTGATACTACTGATATTTTGGGGTGTCTATTAGTAAGGTTACATCATTTATATAAAATATTTAATAAGTAAAAATAGCAAGTGCTATAAACGTTGATATAACAGCATTCTTGTTTTTTATAAATTATGTTTTTCAAAAAGTGATGTAACCTGTAACCTTAGAAAAAATATTCATTAAACAAACATATTTTTTAATAAGTATAGGAGAAGAAATGTCATACACAGTAACATTGTATTTTGACAATATGGTAGACGAAACTCACTTTTTTAAGAAAGAGGGAGATGCTGCTAAATGCAAGGCTCAACTTGAGAGCAAGTATCGAGGGAATCGAATGTATAAAGTTAAGATGGATGAGGTGAGAACTTGAAATTATTTCTTAATGAAGATTGTATAGATGTCATGAAAAGATATCCTGATAACTATTTTGATTTAGCTATTGTAGATCCACCATATTTTTCTGGCCCGGAAAAAAGAGAATACTATGGTCGAAAAGTCAGTCCGATTGGTGTCGATAGACTGTATGGCAGAACATCAGAGTGGCAAATTCCAAATCGAGATTATTTTGACGAACTTTTTAGAGTTTCAAAAAATCAAATCATTTGGGGAGTAAATTATTTCGACTATTCTTTTGGCTCTGGACGTATCGTTTGGGACAAAGTTAATGGTCATTCAAGTTTTTCAGATTGCGAGCTAGCATACTGCAGTTTGCATGATAGCACGCGACTATTTCGCTATATGTGGAATGGTATGATGCAAGGTAAATCAATCTCTGAAGGTCATATACAACAAGGAAATAAGGCCTTGAATGAAGTTAGAATCCATCCAACACAAAAACCGATAAATCTTTATTTCTGGTTACTTCAGAACTACGCAAAAGACGGAGATAAGATTCTTGATACTCATGTCGGTTCAGCAAGTAGCTTGATTGCTTGTCAGGAGTTAGGTTTTGAGTATGTTGGTTGCGAGCTTGACAAAGGCATCTTTAACCTTGCTCAACAGAGACTTAATGATTATGAAAAACAAATAAAACTACTTTAGAAAAGGAATTGGAGGTAGAAAAATGCGTAAACAGGAACTGATTAAACGTATCGAGGTTTTGCCTTATACAGAGGGGCCTATCGCAGATACAATCACAATTAATAGAAATTGGATATTGGAATCAATCGAACAACTAGACGAACTAGAAAAAATTCAAATCCCGCAGTTCGTGGCGGATTGGATTGCCAATGTAAAAAGAAATGGTTTTAAATTCAGAAATACTTCAGGATACTATGAAGAGATAGCACCTAGCGATGATGTGTATCGTGTTATGTACTATATTTTCAAAGAGGGTATTGTGGGAGAAAAAATAAAATCTTGGATCAATGAAAACAGAGATGTTTTCGCTCGTGCTTGGCTTGACGGCTACGAGATTGAGAAAGAGAAACGGTATCGAGTTAAATTTATCCAAACCGGGCAACATATCGCAAAGAATATTTATCCGTCAGGCGAATATTTTGTCATCAAGACCAGCGACATTAACTCCACTGATAGCTTCACCCGCAAAGAACTAGAAGATGCAGGGTTCAGCTGGGTATTCGATTGCCCAGGGATTGAAGTTCAGGAGGTGACAGATGAAAAATGAAAATAAAAACTCCTTACCACAAGCAGCAGGCAGTTGCTTAGGTATGATACTAACCTTATTTATCAGTCTATGGCTTGCAGGAGTAGTCATTCAGTACGGTTGGAATAACATCATTGCAGCAACATTTGAAATTCAAAGAATAACATTCTGGCAGGCTGTCGGAATTGATTTGCTCATTACTGCGATTACTGGAAACCCGAAAGGCGATACAGAAAAATCTTGGTTGGAGGTTCTGGGGAAAGTTATTTACTGGTATCTTGTCCTTTGGGCTTTGATGTGGATTGTAGTGAGCCTTTTGTAAAACAAAAAAAGCCAAGGCACTCTCTGTCTCAGCTATAATTTCAACAATATTATTATATCATAAAGGAGATAGAGAGTGAAGGCTAAAGAGCTTTTAAGCGAATTGCAGAACCTTGACATGGATATCCAAAGTCGTATTGACGAAATCAACGAACTTGAGGCTGGCCTGCTCTCAAGTCCAAAGTGGGCCGAAGCTAAAGTAAAAGGTGGGCAGACAAGAAAGATTGATGATGTGTACGCTCAGTTGATCACGATGAAAGACGAAATTGAGAAAAATACCAATGTTGTAATCAATCGAAAAATGGAATTGGGGCGGATGATTAACAAGCTGACAAATCCTAAGCATAGAACAATCCTACGAATGACTTATATCAATAAAGGTACGGCTGATAGTATTTGTTATGACTTGAAAATGAGCCGTACAACCTATTACAGATTGAAGAATGAGGCAATTTTAGCCTTAGAAGAAGTTATCTGATGTCATAAGTTCAAAATGGGACTATTTGGGACGGCACGGTTCTAAAAATCTGTTAGAATGGTAGTATCAAGAATTAAGGGTAAGGCAGTAAGCCTTCCCTGATATGGAGAGTTGGCAGAGTCAGGTTGAATGCGCCCGTTTGCTAGACGGGTGGTCGCCTATGTGCGGTTCGTGGGTTCAAATCCCACACTCTCCTTTGAGTGATTTGTGTCCTAGAACAGGGTAGGCAACAGGCTTAGCATTCATATATCACTCATTAACTTACAAATGGTTGCGGAGCGACTGGACCTTGCATGATTGCATAGCTACTTATATCCTAGGTAAGTTATAAGCTAGAGGGTTTGATTCCCTCAGAGGTTTTAAATGACTACAAAAAATAAAAAAAGGAAAACTTCAAATTGATTTCTAATTAACACGCAAGGTAGTAGTCGCCTTGCATTAAGTCACTCATCGAGTGGCTTTTTTAATTATTAAAAAGGTGGTGATGGAAAATTGAATGAAAGACAAAGACGATTCGCAGATGAGTACATCATCAGCGGGAATGCAACAGATGCAGCTATTAAGGCAGGGTATAGTGAAAAGACTGCTAGAAGTCAAGGACAAAGATTGTTGACAAAAGTTGACATTTCTGAATATATCAAAAAAAGAATGGATGAGATTCAGGATGAAAAAATCCTGACTCAAAAACAAATTCTTGTGATGTTGTCAGAGATTGCATCAGGTCAGGCAAAAGAGACAATTGTGGTCACGACAAAAGTAGCTGAGTTGATGACTGATCCCGTGACTGGTAAGTCTGTAAAAGTCTACAATGAAATCCCTCAACTTGTCGAATATCCAACAAAGAACAGCGATAGGAACAAAGCTTTGGAGTTACTAGGGAAACGACATCAAATGTGGACTGATAAAGTAGACATCAATGCAACGGTTACCGAGACTAAGAAGTTTGACGATATCGTCAGTCAGTTGGGCGGTGATGGACTTGACGAATAGCTTCCCTTTATCTCAAAAGTACATCGACTTTTGCAACAGCTTTAATAATGTTGATGCGGACTTTTTGGAAGGTACAACGGCAGCTGGAAAAACAACGGTTGGTGTTGGTGTCAAGTTTATGCGAGCAGTCAGCAGAAGTTCGAAGAAGTTTCACATCATTGCAGCTAAGACAGTTGGTGTAGCCGAAAAGAATATCATCAATCAGGATAACGGAATTTTAGACATCCATAAAACAGCCGTATACTGTGGTAATGGTGATAAAGATTCGAAGATTCCTCACATCAAGTTTGAGGGGAAAATTATTTATGTACTGGGATATGACAACAAGGAAAAATGGAAGCTGGTTCTTGGTGGACAGTATGGATGTGTCTATATTGATGAGGTCAACACGGCTGACATCGAGTTTGTCCGTGAGTTGTCCACACGTAATGATTATTTGATGGCAACGCTCAATCCAGACAACCCTGACTTACCCGTCTACAAAGAATTTATTAACAAGGCACGACCGTATAAAAAGTACGCAGGTGATGTGCCGGAAGAAATTATGCGAGACCTATCAGAACCAGCTAACCCTAAATGGCGTTACTGGTTTTTTACGTTTAATGACAATTTGTCACTAACACCAGAAGCCATCCAGAAGAAAAAGGATGCTGCACCAGTTGGGACTAAGCTCTACAAAAATAAAATACTTGGTCTACGTGGCCGAGCAACAGGAATTGTCTTCGTTAATTTTGATAGCAAAAAACACGTATTGAGTAAGTCTTTTGTAAAGAATACGGTCACGTTCCAACGGTTCACAGCTGGACTAGATACAGCTTACTCAGCAAGCAGTCCGGATACAATTGCAATGATTTTCCAAGGGATATCAGATGACGGAAAGTTATACACGCTGGATGAGGAAGTCTACAACAACGCTGAGCTTGATGTACCAATTGCACCATCTGATACGGTGGTCAAGTTTATCAATTTCCTAGAGCGCAACCGTGGTGAATGGGGGCTGGCGCGTGATGTATTTGTTGATAGTGCGGACCAAGCAACAATTACAGAATTAAACAAATACAAGCGACAATACGGCTGTCTGTATATCTTTAACAATGCTTATAAGAAAACCAAAATTATTGACCGGATTAACTTCCAAATTGGTTGGTTAGCTCAAGGTTGCTACTATGTGTTAAGTCATTGTATGAATCATATCAAAGAGCTAAACACGTATGCGTGGAAAGAAGGAAAAGATGAGCCGGAAGATGCAAACGATCACACAATCAATGCGAATCAGTATGCATGGTTGCCATACAGGAAGATAATCGGAAGAAAGGAAAACTAAAGTGGGAATAATGGATATGATTAGAAGGAGTATGAGAAGCTTTCTCAAACTGGAACAGGCACAGCCAAATGTCATCACAATTACAGAGGCAATGACGTTTGAAGATAATGCAGCAAAGAACCAAATTTGGTATCGCGGTGACTCATACGAACTGGACCAGCTCTACAAGCAATTACCACATAGCAACATTAACTTTTGGGGAGTGACAAGTACTCCTGGGCAAGAAATTAGAAAGATTCACACAGGAATACCTGGTCTCATCGTTGATAGGTTGGTAGATATCACGCTGCACGATATGAATGATTTAGACTTTGCCGAGGAAACGCAAGGAAATTTGTGGGAAGAGATTGCTGAAGATAGCAACTTCCACGATCAACTGCAGGAGGCGATTAAAGATAGTCTTGTGATGGGTGATGGTGCTTTTCGTATTTCATTTGATCCGGAACTTACAGCATTGCCTATTGTTGAATGGGTTGGTGGAGATAGAATTGAAATCATCTACAACCGTGGAAGATTGAAAGAAGTTATTTTCCGCACGCACTTCACAGAACACAGACGGAGCTATTTGCTCGAGGAAATCTACGGATATGGCTCATTAACTTATAAGCTCTACAGGGGCGAAACTGAGCTAGATATGAGCGCGACAGAGTACACCGCTAACCTTGTCGATGTGGAGTTCGATAAATCTGTTATCTTGTGCTTGCCGTTTAAGATTTACACGTCACCTAAAGTAAAAGGCCGTGGTCAATCTATCTATGATCGTAAGACAGATGCCTTTGATAGCTTGGATGAGTCTTGGAGTCAGTGGATGGATGCTCTTCGTTCTGGACGATCACGAGAGTATATTCCTGAGAACTTACTTCCCAGAGATCCCTACACAGGCGAAATTAGTAAGGGCAATCCTTTTGACCATCGCTTTATTAAGGTTGAGACAGCAATGGGCGAGGATGCAAAGAACACAATCACATTGCAACAAGCTAATATCCCGCACGAAAGTTATTTGAGTACATACGTGACTGCGCTTGATTTAGCTTTACAAGGTATCATTAGCCCATCAACACTCGGTATCGATGTCAAGAAGCTAGATAATGCTGAGGCACAACGTGAGAAAGAAAAGGCAACTCTCTATACTCGCAATGCTATTGTGACAGCTCTGCAAGATTACCTGCCAAAGTTAATTAGTATGGTTTTGAATGCTGATAGTGTGCTTAAGAAAAACCCGCTACAGAAAGTCAAGGTCGACGTGCCGTTTGGTGAGTATGCTAACCCTAGTTTTGAATCACAGGTTGAGACAGTTTCTAAGGCTAAGACAGGTGGTATCATGTCGATTGAAGCGAGCGTTGAGGAATTATACGGTGACTCAAAAGACCAGGAATGGAAAGACCAGGAAGTGGCAAGAATCAAAGTGGAGCAAGGTGTGACAGAAGTCAACGTGCCATCATTGAATGAAGTTGCTAACGATTTTGAGATAGAGAAGGAGGCTGAAGATGCTGAAAACGGTGACGATAGGACAGAGGATCTATCACATGAGTCAGAAGGAAGCGCAGGGACTTCTACAGATAGCGAGCGATAATGTAGAGTTCGGTATCTATGCTGTTGAGAAGAACAACAAGTTGGATATGCTCAACCTCAAAATGCCTAGTAAAACAGCTTTGAAACGACAATTGAGAAGTTTTAAAGCGCAAGGTTTTAAGGTGTACTGCAATGGCTTATGATGTATCTAAAGCATTTGAGCGAATTGAAAACGATCTGCTTGATTCCATGATTAGAAATCTAGGAAGGCATAAGGCAGAGGAAACTGCTGAAGGTTTTGAATGGGAACAATGGCAGGTCGCTCAATTGAAAGAGCTTGAACGATTTAAGCGAGATAATGCCAAAAAATATAGCAAAGAGTTTGCCAATATCAATAGCAAGATTTCCATAGCTATACAAGAAGCCTATAGGCAAGGCATGGATGATGAGGAAATGTCTATCCTGGAAGCTATCAAGAACGGTTTTGAATTTAACAGTGGAAAAGATAATCTAGGGGCTTCATTTTTTGCTATCAACGAACGAAAGTTGCATGCGTTACTTAACTCGGTCGAGCATGATATGAAGACGGCAGAGCATGCTGTATTGCGGTATACAGACGACCAGTACAGGCGCACAATATTTGATGCTCAGGTAGCAGCTAACACAGGAGCTAAGACTTATGAGCAGTCAGTGGATATGGCCACCAAGGATTTTCTAAGTCGGGGTATCACATGCATCCAGTACAGTAACGGAGCCATGGTCAATATCGTATCGTACGCCGATATGGCCATTCGAACAGCAACCAAAAGAGCCTACCTAATGGGTGAGGGAGTCAAGCGCCAGGAGTGGGGGATTCATACTGTTATCTTAAACAAGCGATCGAATGCATGTCCTCTGTGTATGCCTTTTGAAGGTAAAGTATTGATTGATGATGTCTGGTCAGGAGGCAGTGCGGATGATGGTCCATATCCATTATTAAGTTCTGCAATGGCAGCTGGTTTGTATCATCCTAACTGCAAAGATAAGCATACAACTTATTTCCCTGGGATCAGTAGCGAGCCAGAGAAAATATTTACAAATCAGGAATTGGACGACATCAAGGAAAGACAGTTACTGGACAACAAAGTTCAGCATGCTAAGCGACAGGAGAAACGATTTAGCAGATTATCGCAGTTCAGTCTCGATGAAGACAATGTTCAGAAGTACACATTAAGGGCGGAAGAATGGTCTAAACTTAAGTCTAATGCAGAAGAAAATCTGAAATACTTTGAAGCGGAAAAAGGATACAAATTATACCAAGAGCTTTCACTCGAAAGTGATAGTGATTACAAGAAATTCATCAATCGTCAGAGATTGCCTAGAGATACTAGTGGCGTAGCTTCGAAGAAGATTGCTGCAGAGACACGACACATGTATATCGATGCGACTCGAAAAAAATTCAAGGGAGGTACAGAGCTTGGGCAAGACTTGTTTGCAAGACTAGCCGACCAGTCGGCGATTGCAACTATTGCAGAAACAGGAGTTGTGAGATATGAATCTGGAAAACTCTTCCTGAACATGTATAAGGACGTAGACGACCCTCGCGGACCTGGTACTGGTTATTTCCATGAATTTGGTCATCAAATAGATGAGAAACTAGGTTGGGAATTCACAAAGGATAAAAAAATCCTTCAACTTCTGCGTAAAGACTTTATCAATTTATCTGATGATGCTATTTTCGAAGCAATCCATATCAACGATAAAGCCTCTTCGGCATCTGATATATTAGGAGCGTTGAGTGAAGGTAGAATACAAGGTAAGTATTCGCACTCGCTCGTTTACTGGGAGAAAAAAGGAAATATAGAGAGTGAGTTTTTTGCGCATGTGTTTGAGGCACAATTTGATGATGAACGCAGAGAAATACTTGAAAAAACTTTTCCTGAGAGTTATAATTATGTTATAAATAAACTAAAGGAGAGGTAGTCATGCGGATTATCAAAAGCTATCTACGTGTAGCAGAAAAAGCAGATACATTCAGCGACATCTTTGGATATCGTTTAGTAGCCCCGATTTTTCCTGTAGCGGCTATCTATGGACCACAAGAAGAGAGTGATATCTTTGAAGCGAAACTAGACAAATGTATCAAAGATCAATACGATTATTTTGCAGATGAGTACGGCTATGATTCAGATGAGAAAAGACGTAGACTGCAACGTGAGAAGTATGTATTTTATGATTGTTAATATCACAGAGCGCCGATAAGGTGCTTTTTTCGTACTCAGAAAGGATTGAAAAAATGAAATACAGAAAGAAACCAGTAGTCATTGAGGCGGTTCGGTTCGTAAATACGGAAGAATCAATTTTAAAATTGTCAGAATTAGGATTAGATCCAGTCCGGATTGATTATGCTGACCTAGATAATCCAATTTTAAAAATAGAAACACTTGAAGGTTTGATGATTGCAACCGAAGGTGATTACATTATTAAAGGAGTTCAAGGGGAGTTTTATCCGTGCAAGCCTGATATTTTTGAAGAAACATACGAAGAATTAGAGTATCTGAATATTTTAGATACTATTTAGGAGGTGATCCAACATCTTGACTAGCAGGAACAGACTGCTATAAACCACTGTAAATTGCTATAAACCGTGTCGGATTCGATGCGGTTTTCTTATGCTTGAAAGGAATAAAGATATGGAAGATTGGAAAGTAAGATTTAAAAAAGAATACTCTGAATTGAAAGAACGATTCCAAAAGTTGGATATGATGATTGGCAAATACGAGAAAGGACAGTTAGAGTTTGAACCTAAATGTCCTATTGATTTGTTAAAACGTCAACGTTCAGTTATGTGGGATTATCTTTCTACTCTAGAGCAACGTGCGAAAATTGAAGAAATTAAACTATAAAACCTAACCGTACGGGATTCCATACGGTTTTCTTTTTGTCCGAAGACTAAAAACTACGTGGAGACACCAGTGA
>CAJPRB010000013.1:0-18096 GCA_905372925.1 uncultured Streptococcus sp. | reverse complement strand
TGATTGGTTCTATCAAATTTGAAAAAATTGACGAAATCAAAAAAGAAGCTGAGATTGGATATTTCTTAAGAAAGGATTCTTGGTCTCAAGGTTTTATGACAGAAGTAGTTACCAAACTTTGTCAGCTTTCATTTGAAGAATTTGGTCTCAGACAGCTGTCAATTATCACCCATTTGGAAAATGAGGCTAGCCAAAAAGTGGCTCAAAAAGCAGGTTTTAGTCTCTTTCGCCAATTCAAGGGGAGTGACCGCTATACTCGTAAAATGAGAGACTACTTTGAATTTCGATACGTTAAAGGAGAATTCAGTGAGTAAACACCAAGAAATCTTAAGTTATCTGGAAGAGTTACCAATAGGAAAACGTGTCAGCGTTCGTAGTATTTCCAATCACTTGGGTGTCAGTGATGGGACGGCTTATCGTGCCATTAAAGAAGCTGAAAACCGTGGAATTGTAGAAACTCGACCTCGTAGTGGGACCATTCGTGTTAAATCTCAGAAAGTGGCTATTGAGAGGCTAACCTATGCTGAAATTGCAGAAGTAACTTCCTCTGAAGTCTTGGCTGGTCAGGAAGGGCTTGAGAGAGAGTTTAGTAAATTCTCCATTGGGGCCATGACCGAGCAGAATATTTTGTCCTATCTAAATGATGGTGGTTTGTTAATCGTCGGAGATCGTACTCGTATTCAACTTTTAGCTTTGGAAAATGAAAATGCGGTTCTCGTGACGGGTGGTTTTCATGTGCACGAGGATGTACTAGCTCTTGCCAATAAAAAGGGTATTCCTGTCCTGAGAAGTAAGCATGATACTTTTACAGTAGCGACCATGATCAACAGAGCTCTCTCAAATGTTCAAATCAAAACCGATATTCTGACAGTTGAAAAGCTCTATCGTCCTAGCCATGAGTATGGTTTTTTGAGAGAAACAGACACAGTGAAAGATTATCTAGACTTGGTACGCAAGAATCGAAGTAGTCGTTTCCCAGTCATCAATCAGCATCAAGTGGTTGTGGGAGTTGTTACCATGCGTGATGCAGGGGACAAATCCCCTAGCACGACGATTGATAAGGTGATGACGCGCAGCATTTTCGTAACAGGTTTAGCGACCAATATTGCCAATGTCAGTCAACGAATGATTGCAGAAGACTTTGAGATGGTACCGGTAGTGAGAAGCAATCAAACTTTGCTCGGAGTTGTAACGAGACGAGATGTTATGGATAAGATGAGCCGTTCTCAGGTTTCGGCTTTGCCAACTTTTTCAGAGCAAATCGGTCAAAAGTTGTCTTATCATCACGACGAAGTTGTGATTACAGTTGAGCCCTTTATGCTTGAGAAGAACGGAGTTTTGGCAAATGGTGTTCTTGCTGAAATTTTAACTCATATGACACAGGATTTGGTGGCAAATAGTAGACGCAATCTCATCATCGAGCAGATGCTAATTTACTTCTTACAAGCTGTTCAGATAGATGATACTTTGCGGATTCAGGCACGTATTATTCACCACACGAGACGCTCAGCCATTATTGATTATGATATTTATCATGGTCATCAGATTGTTTCAAAAGCAAATGTTACAGTTAAAATCAATTAGAATCTAGGAGAAAAAATGATAACTTTAAAATCAGCACGTGAAATCGAAGCCATGGACAAGGCTGGTGATTTCCTAGCAAGTATCCATATCGGCTTACGTGATTTAATTAAGCCAGGCGTGGATATGTGGGAAGTTGAAGAGTACGTTCGTCGACGTTGTAAAGAGGAAAATTTCCTTCCTCTACAGATTGGCGTGGATGGCGCAGTCATGGATTATCCCTATGCCACTTGTTGCTCTCTCAACGACGAAGTAGCTCACGCCTTCCCACGTCATTACATCTTGAAAGATGGGGACTTGCTCAAGGTTGATATGGTTCTAGGTGGGCCGATTGCCAAATCAGACCTCAATGTGTCAAAACTCAACTTCAATAATGTTGAGCAAATGAAAAAATACACCCAAAGTTATACTGGTGGTTTAGCTGATTCATGTTGGGCTTATGCAGTTGGTAGACCGTCTGAAGAAGTGAAAAACCTGATGGACGTGACCAAGGAAGCTATGTATATAGGGATTGAGCAAGCAGTTGTTGGAAATCGTATCGGTGATATCGGTGCAGCAATTCAGGAATATGCCGAAAGTCGCGGTTACGGTGTCGTACGTGATTTGGTTGGTCACGGTGTCGGTCCAACTATGCACGAAGAGCCGATGGTTCCTAACTACGGTATTGCAGGTCGGGGACTTCGTCTCCGTGAAGGAATGGTGCTAACTATTGAACCCATGATCAATACTGGTGACTGGGAAATTGATACAGATATGAAGACTGGCTGGGCTCATAAGACTATAGATGGCGGCCTGTCTTGCCAATATGAACACCAGTTCGTGATTACCAAAGATGGTCCTGTTATCTTGACTAGTCAAGGTGAAGAAGGAACGTATTAAAATGGGCTCTTTGTCAACTGTAGTGGGTTGCTGAAAAGTCATACCCTGGAGAGGACTAAATCAGTCCTCTCCTTTTTGATATTTAAAGCGATGAAAATCCTTTTTTTGAAGTTTTCAAAGTTCCGAAAACCAAAGACATTTCGTTTGATGAGTTTAATGAGGTTATTAGTCGCTTTTCATTATAGGTCATATGGGGCTTTTTTGTGCCAGATTTCTAAATAAACTGATTAAATTCCTATTTTTGCCTATCATTGTCCCTGTTTTTTCTGGAGTTTTGGAGCTATAATAGACTTATCAAAAGAAAGAAAGGTGAAAAGATATGGACAATGTAATCTTTTTTATCAGTGTTTTTCTTGCTGGAATTCTTTCCTTCTTTTCTCCTTGTATTTTACCCTTGTTACCGGTCTATGCAGGGGTCTTACTGGATGACAAAGATGGTGCTCAGGCTTCTAGCGAAAAATTTTCAATCTCACTTGTTAGTTTATTGCGAACTCTGGCCTTTATAGCAGGAATTTCCTTTGTCTTTATCTTACTGGGCTATGGAGCTGGTTTTTTAGGCAATTTGCTGTATGCTTCCTAGTTTCAGTATGTGACGGGTGCAGTTATCATTCTCTTGGGCTTGCACCAGATGGAAGTCTTACATTTGCAGGGGCTCTACAAGGAAAGAAGGCTACAATTAAAGAGACGAGGGCAAAAGGGTAACGGCTATAGTCAGGCATTTTTACTGGGGTTGACCTTTAGTTTTGCTTGGACGCCATGTGTGGGGCCGGTTCTGGGGTCTGTTTTAGCTTTGGCGGCTTCAGGTGGTTCAGGAGCTTGGCAGGGAGCTGGTCTCATGTTGGTTTACACGCTGGGATTGGCGCTACCATTTTTGGTTCTAGCTCTCGCCTCCAGCTATGTTTTGAAACATTTCCGAAAACTGCATCCTTACCTCGAAATCCTCAAAAAAGTGGGTGGTTTCCTCATTATCGTTATGGGAATCTTGGTGCTTTTGGGAAATGCTTCCATTTTGACTACATTATTTGAATAGAGAGGAAAAAGAAATGAAAAAATGGCAAACATGTCTCCTTGGAGTAGGCTCAATTTGTTGCTTGGCAGCCTGTTCGGCTAAAAACATGTCAGACGAGTCTACTATGAAGGAGCAAACCAAAACAGAACAAGTTAGTTCGCAAACTGCGACTAAAGGTCAGGCGGTTGCTGATTTTGAACTGATGGGAGTAGATGGTAAGACCTATCGTTTATCTGACTACAAAGGCAAGAAAGTCTATCTCAAATTCTGGGCTTCTTGGTGTTCCATCTGTCTGGCTAGCCTTCCAGATACGGACGAAATCGCTAAAGAAGCTGGTGATGACTATGTGGTCTTGACAGTGGTATCTCCTGGGCACAAGGGGGAACAAGCGGAAGCTGAATTTAAGAACTGGTACAAGGGCTTAGATTATAAAAATTTTCCAGTTTTAATTGATCCATCAGGCAAACTCTTGGAAAGTTATGGTGTCCGTTCTTACCCAACTCAAGCCTTTATAGACAAGGAAGGCAAGCTGATCAAAACGCAACCAGGTTTTATGGATAAGGATATGATTTTAAAAGAATTGAAAGAAATGGGGTAGAGAAAGGCTATGAATGATAAAGTAAAACTTTTTGTCTTGGCAGGGGTCATTCTCCTAGCCATAACCGGTTTCTATTTTCTATTGATGCGAAATGCAGGGCAGACAGATAGCTCGCAAATTGAGAAAGCATCAGTTAGCCAAGGAGGAAAAACAGTGAAAAAAACAGAAGTGAGTAAAGACGCAGACTTGCACGAAATTTATCTAGCTGGGGGATGTTTCTGGGGAGTAGAGGAATACTTCTCACGCGTTCCCGGAGTGACAGATGCAGTTTCAGGCTATGCAAATGGTAGAGGGGAAACAACCAAGTACGAATTGATTAACCAAACAGGACATGCAGAGACTGTCCATGTCACCTATGATGCTAATCAAATTTCCCTCAAGGAAATCCTGCTTCATTACTTCCGCATTATCAATCCAACCAGCAAAAATAAACAAGGAAATGATGTGGGTACCCAGTATCGTACTGGCGTTTATTACACAGATGACAAGGATTTGGAAGTAATCAACCAAGTCTTTGATGAGGTGGCTAAGAAATACGACCAACCTCTAGCAGTTGAAAAGGAAACCTTGAAAAATTTTGTAGTGGCTGAGGATTACCACCAAGACTATCTCAAGAAAAATCCAAATGGCTACTGTCATATCAATGTCAATCAGGCCGCCTATCCCGTCATCGATGCCAGCAAATATCCTAAACCAAGTGATGAAGAATTGAAAAAGACCTTGTCACCTGAGGAGTATGCAGTTACCCAGAAAAATCAAACAGAACGAGCTTTTTCAAACCGCTACTGGGATAAATTTGAATCTGGTATCTATGTGGATGTGGCAACTGGTGAACCCCTCTTTTCATCAAAGGACAAGTTCGAATCTGGTTGTGGCTGGCCTAGTTTTACACAGCCAATCAGTCCAGATGTTGCCACCTACAAAGAAGATAAGTCCTACAATATGACACGCATGGAAGTAAGAAGCCGAGTTGGGGATTCTCACCTTGGGCATGTCTTTACGGATGGACCAAAGGACAAGGGTGGCTTGCGCTACTGTATCAATAGTCTCTCTATCCGCTTTATTCCCAAAGACCAAATGGCAGAAAAAGGCTATGCTTATTTACTAGATTATGTTGATTAAGAGGGCTTTCCTAAGCAGTTAGAGGAGAATTTTGCTATACTGATACTAGTAAGTGACAAAGGAGCAGAGCATGACCTACACAATCTTAATCGTAGAAGATGAATATCTGGTAAGACAAGGATTGACCAAGCTGGTTAATGTAGCAGCCTACGATATGGAAATCATCGGTCAGGCTGAAAATGGAAGACAGGCTTGGGACTTGATTCAAAAGCAGGTGCCAGATATCATTTTAACCGATATCAACATGCCTCAGTTAAATGGCATCCAGTTGGCTAGTCTGGTACGAGAAACCTATCCTCAGGTTCATTTGGTTTTTTTGACAGGTTACGATGATTTTGATTATGCCTTGTCTGCTGTCAAACTCGGTGTGGATGACTACTTGCTCAAGCCCTTTTCCCGTCAGGACATTGAGGAAATGTTGGGGAAAATCAAGCAAAAACTAGACAAGGAAGAAAAGGAAGAGCAGTTACAAGATTTATTGACTGATAAGTTTGAAGGAAACCTGGCTCAGAAAATCCAGTCCCATCTAGCTGACAGTCAATTTAGTTTAAAGTCTTTGGCCAGTGACTTGGGCTTTAGTCCGACTTATTTGAGCTCCTTGATTAAGAAAGAGTTGGGGCTTCCTTTTCAGGATTATCTGGTGAGAGAGCGTGTCAAACAAGCCAAGCTCTTGCTTCTGACCACGGATTTAAAGATTTACGAGATAGCTGAAAAGGTTGGTTTTGAAGATATGAACTACTTTACCCAACGTTTTAAACAGATTGCAGGTGTGACACCTCGTCAGTTTAAGAAGGGAGAAGGTCAATGAAGCGTTCTTCTCTCCTAGTCAGAATGGTTATTTCCATTTTTCTGGTTTTTCTCATTCTCCTAGCTCTGGTTGGGACTTTCTATTATCAATCTAGTTCATCTGCTATTGAAGCTAGCATTGAAGGCAATAGCCAAACGACCATTAGCCAGACTAGCCACTTTATTCAGTCTTATATCAAAAAATTAGAAACCACCTCGACTAGTCTGACCCAGCAGACGGATGTCTTAGCCTATGCTGAGAATCCCAGTCAATACCAAGTCAAGGGAATTCGAGATTTGTTTTTGACCATCTTAAAGGCAGACCAGGACTTGAAAACGGTGGTACTGGTCACCAAATCCGGTCAGGTCATTTCTACTGATGATAGTGTGCAGATGAAAACTTCATCTGATATGATGGCTGAGGATTGGTACCAAAAGGCTATTCATCAGGGAGCCAAGCCAGTTTTAACCCCAGCTCGTAAATCAGATAGTCAGTGGGTTATTTCTGTCACTCAAGAACTTGTTGATGCAAAGGGTGCCAATCTTGGTGTGCTTCGATTGGATATTTCCTATGAAACTCTGGAAGCCTATCTCAACCAACTCCAGTTGGGCCAGCAGGGTTTTGCCTTTATCATCAATGAAAACCATGAATTTGTCTACCATCCTAAACGTACTGTCTATAGCTCAGCGAGTGAAATGGAGGCCATGAAACCCTACATCGAGACGGGGCAGGGCTATACGCTGGATCATCAATCCTACGTCAGTCAGGAACAGATTACAGGAACAGATTGGACGGTTATAGGCGTGTCTTCGTTGGAGAAGTTAGACCAGGTTCGGAGTCAACTCATGTGGACCTTGCTTGCTGCTAGTGCCCTATCTCTTCTTGCCTGTCTCTGTTTGGTGTGGTTCAGTCTCAAGCGCTGGATTGCTCCCTTGAAGGATCTGAGAGAAACCATGCTGGAAATTGCTTCTGGTGCACAAAATCTTCGTGCTAAGGAAGCTGGTGCCTATGAACTGAGAGAAGTGACTCGCCAGTTTAATGCCATGTTGGATCAGATTGATCAGCTGATGGCAGATGTGCGCAGGCAGGAAGAAACGACCCGGCAGTATGAACTTCAAGCCTTGTCAAGCCAGATTAACCCCCATTTCCTCTACAATACTTTGGACACTATCATCTGGATGGCTGAGTTTCAGGATAGTCAGCGAGTGGTTCAGGTGACCAAGTCCTTGGCAACCTATTTCCGCTTGGCGCTCAATCAAGGAAAGGATTTGATTTCTCTTTCTGATGAAATCAATCATGTCCGCCAGTACCTCTTTATCCAGAAACAACGCTACGGAGATAAGCTGGAGTATGAGATTGATGAAGAACCTGCTTTTGATAACCTAGTCTTACCCAAGTTGGTGTTGCAACCTCTTGTAGAAAATGCTCTTTACCATGGCATCAAGGAGAAGGAAGGTCAGGGCCATATTAAAGTCTCTGTTCAGAAAAAGGATTCAGGACTAGTCATCCGCATTGAGGATGATGGTGTTGGCTTCCAAGCTGCTGGCGACAGTAGTCAGAGTAACCTCAAACGTGGGGGAGTTGGCCTTCAAAATGTCAACCAACGACTCAAACTTCATTTTGGAGAAAATTACCAGATGAAGATCAATTCTGCACCCGAAAAAGGAACGACGGTTGAAATATACATCAATAAAATAGAAACAAGTTAGCTCCCAGTCAATTCTGGGAGTTTTGCTTTTAAAAATCAGAATGATTAGTTGGCCTTGATAAAATCAGTAAAAAAAGATATGATAGATAGTGACAAAAGAGGTATCAAGTATGAAGGGAAAAGACATTCAAAGAGCAACAAGCCAGATTGTTGAAGATGTTTTGGAGAAGGCTGGATTGTGTGAAGGAAGCCTCTTTGTCCTAGGTCTATCCTCTAGCGAAGTTTTAGGTGGCCATATTGGCAAGGAATCCAGCCAAGAAATTGGGGAAATCATTGCGAAAACCATCCTAGCTATCCTAGAGGATAAAGGAATTCATCTAGCTGTTCAAGGTTGTGAACATGTCAATCGTGCACTCGTTGTTGAACGTCAGGTGGCAGAGCAGTTTGGTCTGGAAATCGTCAGTGTTCTTCCTGCACTTCATGCAGGAGGTTCGGGTCAATTGGCAACCTTTAAGTCTATGAAAGACCCTGTCGAAGTGGAGTTCATCAAGGCCCATGCTGGATTGGATATCGGAGATACCGTAATTGGCATGCATGTCAAGCATGTACAGGTTCCGATTCGACCGGTACTACGTGAGATTGGCCATGCCCATGTAACGGCTCTAGCTAGTCGTCCAAAGCTAATCGGTGGTGCGCGTGCACAGTATCCTGAAGACTTCATAAGAAAGTCATAAGTGGGCTGAAAGTTATCGTAAGTTAGAGATATTTCAAGTATGTAGAGGTATAAGGTTGGAAAATTGTGTTTATATCGTTTCAGGTCCCCCAGGCGTTGGAAAGAGCACTGTCAGCAAAGAGTTGGCCTATTCTTTTGACAAAAGTGCAGTGATAGAGGGGGATATGATTTACTTAATGATTAAAGGAGGTCTCGTAGCTCCTTGGGAAGATGATAGATTTTACATGGATTTATTCTGGGATAATATCATCAGTCTGACCATTAATTTCTTGGATCGTGGCATTACTGTCGTGATAGAGTATGTCATATTTGAAGAGCAACTGAAGAAAATTGCAGCCTTCTTAAAAGAAAAACGAATTAAGCTAAAATATTGTGTCCTAATGGCTCAAGAAGAAACCTTGAAAGATAGGGACTCTTCTCGAAAAGAAATTGAGAGAACAGGCGATTTATCAATCCAAGCAAGAAAAGAGTTTCTAGCTAAAAATAGTGAGAAACATCATTTTCTATTCACGGATGATTTAGATGTCAAAGAAACGGTAAATATCATTAAAACTTCAAATCAATTTTTAATTTCTGAACAGTAAAAGACATGGAGAGTAAGGGTATAGAAACCAAGACTCTCCCTGTTTTTTTGTTGAATTCTTGTGCAAAGTACTCCAAACAAGACCATCTTTTACAAGAAGAAGGGGGACTATCTGATGGAAAATTGCCAAAAATAGAAAAAAGCAACTTAGAGAAGATTTTTAGTTATGGAAATCAATAAACAAAGCTGGATTTAGCTGTTCTAGGTTGGCCTTTTTGTGCTACACTTAGGATATGCATAGAAAAACAGTGATTGATTTTAGAGCTTTGAGCAAGAGATACACCTTTACCCAGTCCATCAGAGAGTTAAAAACGAGAGATTTATCAGAAGTGGCAGACTTGCTGGCACAAGTGGAAAGCTACCAAGAGCATGGAACGGATACCGTAGAAACATTGGATGAGAGGGATTTTAACCAGCATAACGGGGTCTAAACTAGGACGACCTTTATCTTCAGAATAAGTATCTGCGACTAAGTCATAGATGAAGGAAAAATCGACCACTTGCTCAACCTGACGAAGAAAATGGGCTTGCGGAACGAGTTCATCTAGCGTGTAAAAACCAACTTGATTGCGGTTTTATTCGAGATTTTTTTGTGAAACATAGGGAACACCTCACAAATTTTCTTAGCCCTATTATACGACTTTACACAAAGAAAAGCCCTTAGAAATTTGTAGTCTAAGGACTTTGTCTTCAATCTGAAAGGAGCTCAGCTCCTTTTTTTGTGTCAAATTTAGTCAAAATAAATAAGCGTAGCAAAGTTGTCACAAATTTTTTCTTTTGTAGTAAAATAGGATTAGAATTTTGAGAAAGTAGGTAATTCGTTGGAGTCTATTATATTTTTAGTATCAGTTTTTTTAGCCGGCATACTGTCTTTCTTTTCACCTTGCATCTTCCCTTTGCTACCAGTCTATGCTGGTATTTTACTGGATGATCAGGGAAATTCGAAAAGCTTTCGCTTTTTTGGAAGAGACGTTGCATGGTCAGGCTTAATTCGGACCTTGTACTTTATTGCAGGAATCTCCCTTATTTTCTTTATTTTGGGATTTGGAGCTGGATTCCTAGGGTATATGCTATATGCAGACTGGTTTCGTTATGCTATGGGAATAGTCATTATTCTTTTAGGGCTTCACCAGATGGAAATCTTGCATTTCAATAAACTGGAGGTTCAAAAGACAGTCACCTTCAAACAATCTAAGTCGAATCACTATCTGTCAGCCTTTTTGCTTGGGATAACCTTTAGTTTTGGTTGGACCCCTTGTATCGGACCAGTCTTAAGTTCAGTCTTGGCCCTAGCAGCTTCAGGTGGCAATGGTGCTTGGCAAGGAGCCGTGTTAACATTAGTATACACATTGGGAATGGCCCTTCCTTTCATTGTTTTGGCCTTGGCTTCGGGCTGGATTATGCCCTACTTTAGTAAACTAAAACCCCATATGATTCTACTAAAGAAAATCGGGGGAGCTTTGATTATTTTGATGGGATTATTATTAATGCTAGGGCAGTTAAATGCCTTGTCAGGAATTCTTGGATAAAAGGAGAAAAAGATGAAAAAAATTATTTTTACAGGATTGAGCCTCATGTCTCTATTCTTGTTGATTGCCTGTGGTGAAAAAGAAACCAAACAGACAAGCAGTCCAAAACAACCCGCTGTACAACAAATCGCAGTCGGTAAGGATGCGCCAGACTTTACCTTGCAGTCTATGGATGGCAAAGAAGTGAAGTTATCAGACTATAAAGGGAAAAAGGTCTATTTGAAATTCTGGGCTTCTTGGTGTGGACCATGTAAAAAAAGCATGCCTGAGTTGATGGAATTAGCTGCCAAACAAGATCGAGACTTTGAAATCTTGAGTGTCATCGCACCTGGTCTACAAGGTGAAAAAACAGTTCAAGACTTTCCAAAATGGTACCAAGAACAAGGATACAAGGATATTCCAGTTCTATATGATACGCAAGCAACTACCTTCCAAGCCTACCAAATTCGTAGTATTCCAACGGAATACTTGATTGACAGTCAGGGTAAAATCGGAAAAATTCAATTTGGTGCTATTAGCAATGCTGATGCAGAAGCGACTTTTAAAGAAATGAAATAAAGAAAAAATCGCGATTGTTCGCGATTTTTTTATAGTTTTTCATTGATAAAGCGGATAAATTGATTCCACCAAACCTTCAAAAAGAAGGCTTTTTCTACTTTCTTTTCAGAAACCATTTCAAAAGATGGTTTGTCGGAAGTGAGATAGCCCTGACCGACCAAATCCTGATCATCATAGGTTAGATGGCCAACAACAGTTTCAGCTTCTAGTGGCGCTGTCTCGGCCTTGGTTTTTGGAGTGAACTGCAGGCTTGATGATGCTCGACTTCCCAATCGTTGTATGACAGTGATATCAGATTTAGCAACAGCAGTTACGGTATCTTCCTTCCCATCAAGTACAGAAACTTTGCTATCTTTGTAGGCCTCTCCCTTCTGGACAATCGTTTTGAGAGCATAATTAGATGTTATATAGTCCAAAAGAGAAGAAGTAGCAGTAAAGCGAGCGTAAGGATTACTGTTTTGCTGGTCAGCGTTTAAGACAACTGTGATGATTCGCATACCTTTTTCGGTAGTTGTTCCAACGAAAGAAGCTCCTGCCTTGTCTGTTGTACCAGTTTTGAGCCCATCAACTCCACCTCGATATGCTGGCATCCCTTCCAACATATAGTTAGTAGAGTGAATTTCCATACCAGCAAATGTTGATGAAGATTTCTTGGTGATTTCTAAAACTTGAGGGTAATCTCTGATGAGGTTTCGAGCGATGATTGCAACATCGTAAGCACTTAGTTTGTTTTCCTCATCCTTTTTAGAACCAGGATAGATATTATTTCCAAGTGTTTCGTTATTAAGTCCAGTAGTATTGACAATAGTAGCATCTTTGATACCCCATTCAAGAAGTTTCGCCCTCATCTTGTCAACGAAGTCTTTCTCTGAACCAGCAATTTTTTCAGCAAGAGCAATGGCTGCACTATTGGCACTTGATACTAGAGTTGCTTCCAATAATTGCTCCACTGTATACTTGCGCGCTTCCATAGGAACATTACTAGCCTCAGAATTGGTTGTAAGTTGGTATGGGTAGTCAGAGATATCAACGGGGGTAGATAGGCTAATGGTTCCTTGTTCCAGAGCTTCATAAACCAAATAAACTGTAACCAGTTTCGTAATAGAAGCAATTTCTACAGGCTGATTTGCATCTTTCTCGTAGAGGATTTTTCCAGTTGTAGCTTCGACAGCAATGGCATGCTTGGCAGCAACATCAAAATCTTGCGCAGATACAGTGGGGATGGCTGTACCAAAAATGATCAGAGTTAGTAAGGATAAAATTATTTTTTTCATAGTAGTTTTATTCTATCACAAAGCGAAAAAATATTCTCGTTTTTATAGTAAAGCCATCTTATCTTTTTGAAGAATTATGGTAAAATAGAAAGAAGGAGGCGCCTATGTTCCGTAGAAACAAGTTATTTTTTTGGACAGCTGAAATTTTACTATTAACTCTTATTTTCTACCTTTGGAGAGAGATGGGAGCGATTGTCACACCTTTTGTGATGGTAGCTAATACCATTATGATTCCATTTTTGCTCGGAGGATTTTTCTATTACCTGACAAATCCCATCGTAACATTTCTAGAAAAGAAATGTAAAGTCAATCGTTTGATAGGTGTGCTCATCACTCTTTGTTCCTTGATTGGTACAATAGTAGTAGGGGTAGTCTACTTGCTACCGATTTTGATTAATCAGTTGACAAGCTTGATTATTTCTAGCCAGAATATCTATAGCCGCTTGCAAGATTTGATATATGATTTATCAATGAATCCAATCTTTCAAAATATTGATATTCAAAAGACCATTCAACAGTTGAATTTATCTTACGTTGATATTTTACAAAATATTCTCAACAGTGTGAGCAATAGTTTAGGCAGCGTTCTTTCAGCCTTGTTTAGTACTGTTTTGATTCTCATTATGACACCAGTCTTTTTGATTTATTTCTTGCTTGATGGTCATAAGTTCCTTCCGATGTTGGAACGAACAGTCCTAAAACATGATAAATTAAACTTCTCCAGTCTCTTGAAGAATCTGAACGCCACTGTCGCACGTTATATCAGTGGGATTGCGATTGATGCTGTTATTATCGGATGTTTGGCCTATATTGGATACAGTACGATAGGGTTGAAATATGCTCTAGTCTTTGCTATTTTTTCTGGTTTGGCAAATCTGATTCCTTATGTTGGACCAAGTATCGGTCTGATTCCCATGATTATTGCCAATGTCTTTACTGATCCGCACAGAGTTCTCATTGCAGTAATTTATATGCTGATTATCCAACAGGTGGATGGGAATATCCTCTACCCTCGTATCGTCGGAGGGGTTATGAAGGTTCATCCAATCACCATTCTGGTCCTTCTCTTACTTTCTAGCAATATTTATGGTGTTATCGGAATGATTGTAGCAGTGCCAACATATTCTATCCTAAAAGAAATTACTAAGTTCTTGGCGAAATTATATGAAAATCATAAAGAAGCCAAAGAAAAAGAACTGGAAAAATCAGAATCAATCTAAAAATCAGGGAGACCTGATTTTTTTTGATAAAAAGACTTGAGGTTAGACTGGTCAAAAGTGTTTAAAATGATTCCGTTGGAGAAGGAAAAGAATGGGAAATTATGAGATTTAGAATAATTCACAAAATGTGTGTAAAACACTTGCAATTTAGCAGAAATTTGATAAAATAGTAAGGAAAGTTAGACTGTATTGCCTACTGTCTATCTATAAAATATATTTTATTGGAGGCTTTTACTCAAATGGCAAAAGAAAAATACGATCGTAGTAAACCACACGTTAACATTGGTACTATCGGACACGTTGACCACGGTAAAACTACTTTGACTGCAGCTATCACAACTGTATTGGCACGTCGCTTGCCTTCATCAGTTAACCAACCTAAAGACTATGCGTCTATCGATGCTGCTCCAGAAGAACGCGAACGCGGTATCACTATCAACACTGCGCACGTTGAGTACGAAACTGAAAAACGTCACTATGCCCACATCGACGCTCCAGGACACGCGGACTACGTTAAAAACATGATCACTGGTGCCGCTCAAATGGACGGAGCTATCCTTGTAGTAGCTTCAACTGACGGACCAATGCCACAAACTCGTGAGCACATCCTTCTTTCACGTCAGGTTGGTGTTAAACACCTTATCGTCTTCATGAACAAAATCGACTTGGTAGACGACGAAGAATTGCTTGAATTGGTTGAAATGGAAATCCGTGACCTCTTGTCAGAATACGACTTCCCAGGTGACGATCTTCCAGTTATCCAAGGTTCAGCTCTTAAAGCTCTTGAAGGTGACTCTAAGTACGAAGACATCATCATGGAATTGATGAACACTGTTGATGAGTACATCCCAGAACCAGAACGTGACACAGACAAACCATTGCTTCTTCCAGTCGAAGACGTATTCTCAATCACTGGACGTGGTACAGTTGCTTCAGGACGTATCGACCGTGGTACTGTTCGTGTCAACGACGAAATCGAAATCGTTGGTATCAAAGAAGAAACTCAAAAAGCAGTTGTTACTGGTGTTGAAATGTTCCGTAAACAACTTGACGAAGGTCTTGCTGGAGATAACGTAGGTGTCCTTCTTCGTGGTGTTCAACGTGACGAAATCGAACGTGGACAAGTTATCGCTAAACCAGGTTCAATCAACCCACACACTAAATTCAAAGGTGAAGTTTACATCCTTACTAAAGAAGAAGGTGGACGTCACACTCCATTCTTCAACAACTACCGTCCACAATTCTACTTCCGTACTACTGACGTTACAGGTTCAATCGAACTTCCAGCAGGTACTGAAATGGTAATGCCTGGTGATAACGTGACTATCGACGTTGAGTTGATCCACCCAATCGCCGTAGAACAAGGTACTACATTCTCTATCCGTGAGGGTGGACGTACTGTTGGTTCAGGTATGGTTACAGAAATCGAAGCTTAATTCGATTAAGTTCCCAGAAGAACAATTATTTAAGTCAGACACTAAAAGAATCTTGCTTGCAAGGTTCTTTTTTTTATTCAATCTGTTTTTGAAGTCCTCTAGTATAGCGATATGATAGATTTTTTGGTATAATAAAAGTTATGGAAATCGAAAAAACCAATCGCATGAATGCGCTTTTTGAATTTTATGCTGCGCTTTTGACAGACAAGCAGATGAACTATATAGAACTCTATTATGCTGATGATTATAGTCTTGCTGAGATTGCTGAAGAGTTCGGTGTCAGTCGTCAGGCTGTCTATGATAATATCAAGCGGACAGAAAAGATTTTGGAAGACTATGAGATGAAATTACACATGTACTCAGACTACATTGTCCGCAGTCAGATTTTTGACCAGATCTTGGAGCAGTATCCCAAGGATGATTTTCTGCAGGAGCAGATAGAAATTTTAACAAGTATTGACAATCGGGAGTAATCATGGGCAGTCTAGTTATTTATCAAGGATTACCTTGCAAACTATTAGCCGCAGAGGAACCATTTCCTACTCGACTACAGATTATCTCGCCCAATGATATCTCCAAAGCTATGCAAATAGGTTTTAGCTGTTGGGGATATCCAAATGAAATCATAAAAGAAATCACACCCGAAGAACTTGAGTGTTTGCAACATTTCGGACGATTTCCACTGAATTGAGTAAATAGGAGAAAAAAATGGCATTTGAAAGTTTAACAGAACGTTTACAGAACGTCTTTAAAAATCTACGTAAAAAAGGAAAAATTTCTGAGGCGGATGTCCAAGAAGCGACCAAAGAGATTCGTTTGGCCTTGCTTGAAGCCGACGTTGCCTTGCCTGTTGTAAAGGACTTTATCAAGAAGGTCCGTGAACGTGCTGTCGGGCATGAGGTCATTGATACTCTTAATCCTGCCCAACAGATTATCAAAATCGTTGATGAGGAACTGACAGCTGTTTTAGGTTCCGATACGGCAGAAATTATCAAGTCACCAAAGATTCCAACCATTATCATGATGGTCGGTTTGCAGGGGGCTGGTAAAACAACCTTTGCAGGTAAACTGGCTAATAAACTTAAGAAGGAAGAAAATGCACGTCCTTTGATGATTGCGGCGGATATTTATCGTCCAGCTGCCATTGATCAGTTGAAAACACTTGGACAGCAAATTGATGTTCCTGTCTTTGCACTTGGAACAGAAGTGCCAGCTGTTGAGATTGTTCGTCAAGGTTTGGAGCAAGCACAAACCAATCACAACGACTATGTTTTGATCGATACGGCAGGGCGTTTGCAGATTGACGAACTCTTGATGAATGAGCTTCGTGACGTAAAAACCTTGGCTCAACCAAATGAAATTCTGCTCGTCGTTGATGCTATGATTGGTCAAGAAGCGGCCAATGTTGCCCGTGAGTTTAATGCTCAGTTGGAAGTGACTGGGGTCATCCTTACCAAGATTGATGGGGATACTCGTGGCGGTGCTGCTTTGTCCGTTCGCCATATCACTGGGAAACCAATCAAGTTCACTGGTACGGGTGAAAAGATTACAGATATCGAAACCTTCCACCCAGACCGTATGTCAAGCCGTATCCTCGGCATGGGGGATATGCTTACTCTTATTGAGAAAGCTTCTCAAGAATACGATGAGCAAAAAGCCCTTGAAATGGCTGAGAAGATGCGTGAAAACACCTTTGATTTCAATGATTTCATCGATCAGTTGGATCAAGTGCAAAACATGGGACCAATGGAAGATTTGCTTAAGATGATTCCAGGTATGGCCAACAATCCAGCCCTTCAAAACATGAAGGTGGATGAGCGCCAGATTGCGCGCAAACGTGCCATCGTGTCTTCGATGACACCTGAAGAACGTGAAAATCCTGATTTGTTAAATCCAAGTCGTCGTCGTCGTATTGCTGCTGGATCTGGAAATACTTTTATCGAAGTGAATAAATTCATCAAAGACTTTAACCAGGCCAAACAGCTCATGCAAGGTGTCATGTCTGGAGATATGAACAAGATGATGAAACAAATGGGAATCAATCCAAATAACCTCCCTAAGAATATGCCAAATATGGGCGGAATGGATATGTCTGCCCTTGAAGGCATGATGGGACAAGGTGGCATGCCAGATATGTCAGCTCTCGGAGGAGCAGGAATGCCAGATATGAGCCAGATGTTTGGTGGCGGACTCAAAGGTAAAATCGGTGAATTTGCCATGAAACAGTCTATGAAACGCATGGCGAATAAAATGAAAAAAGCTAAGAAAAAACGCAAATAAAAAGGAAAGCTGAAGTGCTTTCCTTTTTTATATAAAATATGTACTTTCTATGATTAGGCAATTTTCTTAATCGAAAAATTACGAAATAGAAAGAGTGATTTCAAATCCTTGCAGCCATTCGGATTTTACTGTGATTTCGATTTTTAAAGCATCTGCTAATTGTTTGACCAGATAGAGACCAATGCCTGTCGATTTCTTCCTTGTCTCACCTGAATCACCTGTAAATCCTTTTTCAAAGATATGAGGGAGGTCGCAAGCTTTAACTCCGCAGCCATTATCCCTAATAATCAGACTTGTGCGCTCCTTATCCTTTGACATAGAAATACTGAGTTCGGGCTTGTCAGAGCTGTATTTAAGGGCGTTGGCGAGGATTTGGGAGAGGATAAATTCAAAACTGCGTTGATCGGTGTAGCAGGTTCCTTGTATATTTTCTAGCTGAATCGTAAAATTCTTTTCTTTGAGTAAGGGATCAAAATTTTCCAATAGATCTTGGATACATTCTTCTAGATCAAGGTCTTCAAATAGAAAATCATTTTTCTCACTTTTCACCCTGTAGTAGAATAGGATCTGTGATACATTTTCTTGGATTTGCTTTTTCACATAGTTCAACTTAAAAGCTGTATCCTCAGGTAACTTGTCGCTTTGATTGTCCAAAAGGAGGGAAAGAAGCGATAGAGGGAGTTTAATCTCATGCGCCCATTTTTCAACATAGTCCTCGTACTCGGCTAGTAATGAGTTGAGTTTTCCTATTTCAGCCTGCTTTTGATAAAGTGTATCTGCCATTTGTTCAATGCTTTCTTTCTCTGAGGCACTTGATAAATGCAATAATTCAAGCTCAGTATCCGTCTTAGGATTGGAT